>CAXUCS010000123.1:0-6738 GCA_964249365.1 uncultured Caulobacteraceae bacterium
GCCCGGCGAGCGCGCGACCGAGGTCGAGGTCCTTCACCGTCACCGTGCCCGCCGCGATATCGTCGTCGCCGAGGATCACCGCGGCGGGCGAAAGGCGGCGGTCGGCGTATTTCATCTGCGCCTTCATGCCGGACGATCCGAGATAGACCTCCGCGGCGACGCCCGCCCGGCGCAGCTCGTCAGCGATGGCGAGGTAGTCGCCCATGCGCTCGCCGGAGAAGGCGATCACCACCACGGGCCCCCGCGCCAGACTTCCGCCGTCGCGCCCGGCGGCCCTGAGCGCCGCCGCCAGGCGGCTGACCCCGAAGGAGAAGCCCACCGCGGGCGTCCGCTCGCCGGTGAAGCGCGCCACCAGGTCGTCGTAGCGCCCGCCGCCGCCGATGGAGCCGAAGCGGACCGGCTGGCCCCGCTCGTCGGCGGTGGCGAGCAGCATGTCGGCCTCGAACACGGGGCCGGTGTAGTATTCCAGGCCGCGCACGACCGTGGGGTCGAAGCGGGCCTGGTCCTCGCCGACCTGCATACGCCCGAGCGCCTCGCCTATGGCGGCGATCTCGCGCAGACCGTCGGCCCCCTCCGCGCCCAGCGGCAGTCGGTCCAGCACCTTCAGCACGTCCGCGCGGGCCAGGTCCTGGTCGTCAGCGCAGCCGAGGAAGGCCTCGACGGAGGAGATGGCCGTCGCGGGAAGCTCGGCGCCGCGGGTGTAGTCGCCGGACTCGTCCAGCCGTCCGGGGCCGAGGAGATCACGCACGCCCTCCCAGCCCAGCCGGTCGTGCTTGTCGATGGCGCGGAGCGCGGCGAGCTTCTGGCGCTCCTCGACGACGCCGGCCTCCTCGAACAGCCCGTCCAGCAGCTTCCTGTTGTTGATCTTGATCACTGCGGCGCCGCGGGCGAGGCCGGCGGCCCCAAGCCCCTCCACCGCCATGGCGATGATCTCCGCGTCCGCCTCCGGGCGGGCGGAGCCGACGGTGTCGGCGTCGCACTGGATGAACTCACGGAAGCGGCCGGGGCCGGGCTTCTCGTTTCTCCATACCGTTCCGAAGGCGTAGCGGCGGAAGGGCTTGGGCAGGGCGTCGCGGTTCTGGGCCACGAAGCGGGCGAGCGGCGCGGTCAGGTCGTAGCGCAGCGCCATCCACTGCCCATGTCCCTCGGCGTCAGGGTCGTCCTGGAGCGCGAAGACACCCTCGTTCGGCCGGTCGCTGTCGGGCAGGAACTTGCCGAGCGCGTCGGCGTACTCGAACGCGGAGGTCTCAAGGGCCTCGAAGCCGAACCGCTCATAGACCTCCGCCACGGCGGCGAGGATGGCCCGCTCGGCGCGCAGGTCGCGGGCGCGGCGGTCCTGAAAGCCGCGCGGGGCACGCGCGGCGGGGCGGAAGTCGGTGGGAGGCATCGCAGGCTCGTCGAGGGTGGCGTGGCCCTAGCGGATGCGAACGGGTGCGGCAAGGAAGCGAGGCGCGACCTCAGTCGTCCTCTTCGTCCTCGTAGCCGACCAGGCGGAGGGGGCGGGCGGGGAGGCCGTGGAGCTCGGCCCAGCGCGCCAGCGCCTCCTCCCGGCCGTGGGTGATCCAGAGCTCGCCCGGCGCGACCTCCTCGGCGGTGGCGGTCAGCTCGTTCCAGTCGGCGTGGTCGGAGATGATGAGCGGCAGCTCGACCAGCTTCTGGCGCACCCGGGCGCGCACCCGCATCCAGCCGCTGGCGAAGCAGGTCACCGGCTCGGGGAAGCGGCGCGACCAGCGATCCTGCAGGGTGGAGGGCGGCGCGACCACGATCGCGCCCTTCATCGCCGCCTTGGCCTGGCCGGTGGCGGCCTCCAGCGGGCCGAGCGGTACGCCATGCGCTTCGTAGAGCGCGTTCAGCCGGGCAAGCGCGCCGTGGACGTAGATGGTTCGGTCGTAGCCCGCCAGGCGCAGCAGGCGGATGATCCGCTGGGCCTTGCCGAGCGCATAGGCGCCGATCAGGTGCGAGCGGTCCGGGAACTTCACGACAGAGGCGAGGAGTTCGCCGACCTCGCTCTCGGCTTCAGGGAAGGCGAAGACGGGCAGACCGAAGGTCGCCTCGGTCACGAACACGTCGCAACCGACAGGTTCGAACGGCGCGCAGGTGGGATCGGCGCGGCGCTTGTAGTCGCCCGACACCACGATGGTGATGCCGCGCCAGCGCACCACCGCCTGGGCCGAGCCCAGCACATGGCCGGCAGGCACGAGGGTCACCTCCACCCCGTCGCGCTCGACAGGCTGCCCGTAGACGGCCGGCTGCGTCGTCCCGGCGAAGTCCTCGCCGTAACGCACCCGCATGATGTCGAGCGTCGCACGGGTGGCGATCACCGCGCCGTGGCCGGAGCGGGCGTGGTCGGAATGGCCGTGGGTGATCACCGCCCGCGCCACCGGCCGCACGGGGTCGACGTAGAAGTCGCCGGGCGCGCAGTAGAGCCCCTCCGGCCGGGGGCAGAGCAGGTCCTGCGGGCGCAGCATGGGAGACTTAGCGGCAGGGCCGAGCCGCGGTTCCCGCGTTACCTCGGTCGGCTTTGCGGCAGTTTCCCCCGGAGGTTTCGCCCTTGATCCTCTCCCTCTGGGGAGGAGGACCAGCGGAGCTGGTGGAGGGGGCTGCGCCGCCGCCTGACGGCGTCGGCCCCCTCAGTCGGCTTCGCCGACAGCTCCCCCAGAGGAGGAGCATCTTATAAGGCCGCCGCTTCATGCCGGCGCGTGCTCCCGCAGCCAGTTGATCGACTCCGGGATGGCGAGGTGGGCGCGGGGGCTCTCGCGGGACAGCTCCACGCAGACGAGCCGGGAGAAGCCGATCTCCTCCAGCGCCTGCAGGACGGCCGGCACGTCCATGTCGCCCTGGCCGAACGGCAGGTGCTCGTGCACGCCGCGCCGCATGTCCTCCAGCGCCACCGTGCCGAGCCGGTCACGGTAGCGCCGGACCGCCTCGGCCGGGTCGATATCCTGGGTGACGATGCAGTGGCCGGTATCGAGCGCGAGGTGGAGACCCTCGACGCCCAGCGCCTCCCATTCCGCCGCCGTCTCGATCAGCATGCCCGGCTCGGGCTCGAAGGCGGCCACGACACCGGCGCTGCGGGCGTGCTCCAACACCTGCTGCAGCCCGTCGAGGAGCCAGCGGCGCGCCTCGTCGCGGTCGACGCCGGGCTTCGGCACGCCCGCCCAGAAGGAGACCGCCTCGGCCTGCAGGATCGCGGCGATCTCGATCGCGCGCTTCAGGAAGGCGACGCGACGCCCACGGCCTTCCGCGGAAGCGGTGACCAGGGTCGGCTCGTGCTTGTCGCGGGGATCAAGGAGATAGCGGGCCCCCGTCTCGACCACGCAGCCGAGCCCAAGCTCGTGCAGCCGCCCCGCCAGCCGCTCGGCATCCTTTCTCCAGTCGGGCGCTAAGGGGTCCAGGTGCTGGTGGTCGAGCGTCAGCGCCACGCCGGCGTAGCCGCACTCCGCGATGATTTGCAGCGCCTCGTCCAGCCGGTGGTTGGCGCAGCCGTTGGTATTGTAGGCGTAGCGCAGGCTCACGCGACGATCGCCTCCGCCGGATGCCGCGCGGCGGCCACATGGTGCGCCTCCGGCTCGCGGTAGAGCGGATAGAGCGGGCCGACGATGCGGTCCGCCAGCGCGGTATCGAACAGCGGCTGGCCGCCGAGGCGCGCCAGGGCCTCTGGCGTCAGCCGTACGGGCCTCAGCGTCGCCGTCTCCTCGCCGAAGCGGACGAGCGGGTGGTCGCGCTCGATCAGCTTGCGAACGTTGCGCTCGCCGATGCGGTGGTAGCTCATCGTCTCCACCTCCAGCCCCGGCGTGATGGCCTTCACCACCGCAATGGCCCGGTCCGGCGGCGACAGGTCGACGTAGAGGGGATCGAGCCCGCCCGCCTCCAGCCGCGCGCGGGCTATGCGGCCGCGCTCGCGGGCATCGGCGGCCGCCGGCTCGCTCGGCAGTTCGGCGAAGGATTTCAGGCCGCGCTCGGCGTGGACGCCGTCCTTCAGCCAGCCTTTCAGCTCGGCGGAGGAGCGGGTGGTCCAGTCCGCCATGGCCTCGAAGGCGCGGTCCTCGCCCGTCTTGGCGTTGAAACCGGACCGGCCCATGAACCGGCGGACATAGCCCTCGGGCGCGACCCGCTCAGCCAGCCGTGCGGGGCCGTGGGCGAAGGCCTTGCGCACGCGGGAGGCGGCGAACTCGGTCAGCGCCTTCTCCAGCGCCGCGTCGCGGTCGGGGTGGCAGGCCTCGCCGCAGGCGGTCAGCATGATCGGCGCGGCAGGCTCCCGTCCTCCCTCGTCGTAGCCGACGCAGTAGAGGTTGCAGAGACCCCACTCGTCGGTGGCGAACTTCGGCAGCACTCGCACGCCCGCCGCCGCATAGGCTTCGAGCACGCGCCCGACCGCCGGCGTCGGCGCCTCCGGCGGCGCCAGCACCACGCCCTGGTCGAGCGCGCGGAACAGGAGGCCGTTGCCGTCCCGCTGCAGGAGCTCGAGCAGGCCATGGCCGAGCGCCCACTCCACGTCCGGGCCCGCCCCCATGCCGTTGGAGATCACGGTGGTGAAGGGCCTGTACCCGGGCGACAGATCCTTCCTGCTGTAGGCGGCCAGCTCGAGGGGCACGAGCACGGTCGCGCCGTCGCGCGCGCGCACCGCCTCCACCCACTCCAGCGGCGTGTCGCGGCCGACGGGCGAGCCGGCCGGCAGGCAAAGGGTGAGCGGATCGGCGACCGCGCCCTCGCCGAGCGCACGCATCAGCTCCGTCCAGCTGCCACGGTGGCGTGGGACGCCGGCCAGCGCCGGCGTCGGCTGCACCATCTCCGCGATCTCGCCGAGGCCGCCGAGGATGGCCTGACCCTCGTCGGCGCCATAGCCGACACCATAGGGCATGATGCCCTCCAGCCGCGCATCCTCGGGGAAGAGCGCCACGACCCAGACCGGCAGGCCGGTGCGGTCGAGCGGCGTCAGCGGGAAGGCGACCACCTCGCCCGGCGGGAAGGCGTCGAGATAGGCGCGGGCGGCGTCCGGGAGGGCTGACGGCAGGCCGGTGAGCTTACGGGTCACAGGAGTGTCCTGACCACGCCGGGCGGGCGGGCGAGCGCCTCGTCCAGGAGCCTGAGCGCCAGGTCGCGGCCGACCTCCGGGGCGTACTCGAAAGGTGTCAGGATGGCGTCGAACTCCAGGGGGGCGATCGCCTCGCGATAGCGGCGGAGCTCGCGGTGGGTCAGGGGAATGTCCTTGTGGAAGGCCTTGTGGCTGGAGACGGCCCGGGAGCAGCCGTTCGCGTCCTGGTCGACCTTGAACATGTCGCCGCAGAAGAGGCGACCCGCCCGGGCGTCGTGCAACGCCGCCTGCCCGGCGTAGTGGCCGCCGACGTGGTGCAGCGTCAGCCCGCCGCCGAGTTCCAACCGCTCGTCGTACGGCGCGGTGACCTTGAAGGCCTTGGTCATGGGCAGATCGTCCACCTGGATCGCCAGCGCCGCGTCGGGGAAGGCCTCCTGCAGCTGCCAGAGCGCGCCGTAGCCATGGGCGTGGCTGCCGGAGATGGCGACGACTCTGCCTCGACGCGCAATCTCCGCCAGCATGGTCTCGGTGTAGAAGGGCGCCGCCTCGAAGGCGACATTGCCCTCCTCCCGCAGGAGGAGCCAGCCCACGCCCGCCAGGCCGAGGTTCGGCGTCGTGGTGAAGGCCAGGAGGTCCGGCGCGACCTCCCGCCAGCCGCCGCTGTGGGTGGCCGCGACCTCCGCCATGGGAAGGAAGCGCCATCCGTCCTGCGGCAGGTCGTTTCGCACGTCGGTGCAGACCGGGCAGTCCGGCGGGGGGGCGAAGTATCGCTGCCAGAAGCCGCAGTTCGCGCAGGCGTAGGGGCTCAGAGGCACGCCCGCGCCTCCCGATAGGCCCGGTCGAAGCGGCGGGCGAGCTCCAGGTCGCGTTCGAGCGAGTAGTCGTGCGGCTCGCCCCGCACCGCCGCCGCGAACGCCGCGGCCTGGCCGGTGAAGGGGCTCAGGGCTTGGTCAAAGGGGAGCGTCTCGGTCTCGCCGGAGCGGCCGCAGGTGCGGGTGAGATCGCCGCCGGCGGTTTGGCCCATGGTGTTCACCGCGGTGAGCTGGCCATGCTCGCCGAGGATCTCCAGCCGCCGCCGGGGCAGGACTTCCGGACAGTTGTACGCCACGTGAAGGCTGACGAGCACGCCCGAGCGCGTGACGCCGGTCACCAAACCCCCATCCTCCACGGGATAGTCGTGGACACGGCGCTGCAGGGTCATGTGCAGCCGCTCCACCGGCTCGCCAAGAAGGAGGTCAACGAGGTCCAGTCCATGGGGCGCCAGGTCCATCACCGCCCCGCCGCCGGCCGCGCGGGGGTCGGCGCGCCAGTTGTCGTCACTGGCCTGACCCGGCGGCCGCCACAGGGGGTCGACCCAGCAGCAGTAGGCGATCCGCACCGCCGCCGGACGGCCGACGGCTCCGTCCGCGATCGCCGCAGCCAGCGCCCGGTGCGCGGGGTGGCGGCGCTGGTCGAAGGCGGTCCCGTAGAGCAGGCCGGCCCCGGCCACCGCCTCGCCGATGCCCACGGCGTCCTCAAGGGTGGCGGCCATCGGCTTCTCGCACAGCACGGGCACCCCCGCCGCGGCCGCCGCCCGCACGGGCTGGAGGTGCAGGTGGTTGGGTGTGGCGACATACAGAGCGTCGAGCCGCTCGGCCGCCAGCATGGCGGCGGTGTCGGGATGGACGCGGGCGCCCAGCGCCTCCGCCGCGGCGCAGGCGCTG
>CAXUCS010000124.1:0-6712 GCA_964249365.1 uncultured Caulobacteraceae bacterium
AACCTGCCGGCCGACCTCCGCGACCTCCAGGTCGAGATCGAGGCCCACGCCGCCACCGCCATGGCCGAGCTCGGGACCATCCCGACGTCGGCCGCCGAGGCGATCTGGGCCAAGGGGAAGGACGCGATCTTCGACGCCGAGCGCATCGACGAGATCGAGCGCACCACCCGGCACGACGTCATCGCCTTCCTGACCCATGTGGCCGAGATCGTGGGCGAGGAGGCGCGCTTCCTGCACCAGGGCATGACCTCGTCCGACGTGCTCGACACCTGCCTCGCCGTGCAGCTCGCCCGATCCGCCGACCTCCTGATCGAGGACGTGGACCTGGTGCTGGCGGCGCTGAAGCGGCGTGCGCTGGAGCACAGGTTCACCCCCACGGTGGGGCGGAGCCACGGCATCCACGCCGAGCCGACCACCTTCGGGCTGAAGCTCGCCGGCCACTATGCCGAGTTCGTCCGCGCGCGCCGCCGCCTGGCGGAGGCGCGCGCCGAGATCGCCACTTGCGCCATCTCAGGCGCGGTGGGCACCTTCGCCAACGTCGACCCGCGGGTCGAAGAGTATGTCGCGGCCAGGATGGGGCTGGAGGTGGAGCCCGTCTCCACCCAGGTGATCCCCCGCGACCGCCACGCCGCCTTCTTCGCAAGCCTTGCGGTGGTCGCCTCTTCCGTGGAGCGGCTTGCGACCGAAATCCGCCACCTGCAGCGCACCGAGGTGCTGGAAGCGGAGGAGCCGTTCGACCCCGGCCAGAAGGGCTCCTCCGCCATGCCGCACAAGAGGAACCCCGTGCTGACGGAGAACCTGACGGGCCTGGCGCGGCTGGTGCGCTCAGCGGTCACGCCGGCGCTGGAGGACGTGGCGCTCTGGCACGAGCGCGACATCAGCCACTCCTCGGTGGAGCGCGGCATCGGCCCGGACGCCACCGTCCACCTCGACTTCGCCCTGCGGCGCCTGGCGGGCGTGATGGAGCGGCTGGTGATCTACCCGGCCAACATGCGCGCCAACCTCGACAAGCTCGGCGGCCTCGTCCACTCCCAGCGCGTGCTCCTCGCCCTGACCCAGAAGGGCCTGAGCAGAGAGGCCGCCTACGCCGCGGTCCAAAGGAACGCCATGAAGGTCTGGCGCGGCGAAGGCCGCTTCCTGGACTTCCTCAACGCCGACGCGGAAGTCTCCGCGGCGCTCTCGCCCGCTGAACTCGGCGCGCTCTTCGACGACAGCTACCACTTCAAGCACGTGGACACGGTATTCGAGCGGGTGTTCGGCGACGCGTGAGCCTGCATGGTGGGCGCCGGAAGCGAATAGCCGGACGCGAGCCGCGGGTCGGGGCAGACAAGCCGATCAACCTGACCGACGGTAACTGCTGACCGGATCATCGGCCTCGCGTCAGGTTTGAGGAACCATGGCGACGGCGGGGCTTTCTGTAGATGAGGCACGCCTGCTTCAGCGGAGCCGTCATGCCCATTATTCTTCTACCCCGACTATTGCTGAACCTGATATCGCTGGCGCTTCTTGCCTGCGGCGTCTGGCTGCTATGGACCTGGTGGCGAGGGCATGACGTGATCGACGCCTCCGGGCGTATCGCGCACCACGTTCACGGACCGAACTGGCTGCTGTGGACAGGGGCCGGCCTGCTCGTCTGGAGCTTCGGCGGCGGTCGCCTGGTCGTCCTGGCGCTGATGAAGGGCGGCCATTCGCCCGCAACCGGCCGCACCGCCTCGCATGAAGTCATGGCTCCGGACGGCGCCAAGCTCCACGTGGAAGCGTCGGGCCGGTCCACGGGGCCGACAGTCATCCTGACCCACGGCTGGGGCCTGAACTCCACAGCCTGGGGGGATTTGAAGCAGAGGCTGGGCTCTCAGTTCCGCGTGATCGCGTGGGACCTTCCCGGCCTCGGCCGTTCCGGACAACCTTCCGACGGCGGCTACGCGATCGATCGCTTCGCGCAGGCGCTCGGCGCGGTGGTCGAGTCGGCGGAAGACGGACCGATCGTCCTCGTCGGGCACAGCATCGGCGGCATGACCACACAGACCTTCTGGCGCAGCGCCTCCGACGTGGCCAAGGCCAGGATCGCCGGCATCGTACTCGTCGATACGACGCACGAGGACCCCTGCCAGACGATGTGGCTGAGCGGTCTCTGGCGGACCCTGAAGGCTCCGTTGATCGAGCCGCTGATGCACCTGACCGTGTGGCTCTCGCCCTTGGCCTGGCTGTCCAGCTGGCAGGGCTACCTTGGCGGATCGAGCCAGCTGGTCATGCGGCTGACCGGCTTCGGCCGGCACGCCACCCGCGGCCAAGTGGACCTCACCGCGCGCCTGGCCGCGAAGGGGTCGCCTGGCGTGCAGGCGAAGGGCAACCTGGCCATGCTCCGCTGGCGCGTGACGGACACCCTGCCTTCGATCGCAGCGCCTACCCTGGTGCTGGCGGGGACGCGCGACATCGTGACCCTGCCCAGCGCAAGCCGCACCATCACCAAGGCTATCGCCGGAGCGCGGCTGGTCGAGGTGGAGGGTTGCGGCCACATGGGCTTCATGGAGGCGCATGATCACTACAATTCCGAGATCGAAGCCTTCGCCCAGGCCGTCCTGCGGACGCCCGCCGTCGCCGCCTAGCAGGAGCAGGCGCGCAGGGGTGCGGATGCGGGACGTGCAGGATCGGGTTCCGCGACTGCGGCCGATGAGGCGGACTACCCGGGTCGGCGTCGGCTGCGATTTCTGAATTAAGTCGTCGGGACGGCTCTACCGATCTCTAACCAGTGGCGATCAACAAATCCAACTTGAGGTCAGTAGTACTTGTCGACGCTCTCCGGAAGGTAGCCGCCCCACCGTGCTCGGGCGCGTCCGCCGACGGCTCTCCGCTTCCCAACTCGCCTATGCTCCAACGAGTGGAGGCTGAAGGGACCGGGCGACCCGTGTAGAGGCAAGCGGCGAACACAACCCTCATGCGGGTCCCGCCCCAGCGGAGGGCGCCCGTAGCGCTTGCCTCCGCCGTTACTTATCCCGCTTGCTGCCGTCCAGCGTGCGGCCGCGCCGCTCCGCCTCCGTGGCGTCCAGCGCCTTCTGCAGCGGGGTGCGGCCGTGCCTGGCGCGGTTCGCCGCGGCCTTCGCCGTCTTGGCCGCCTTGTCCCGCGCCTTGCGCGCGCGGTTGAGGTTGATCGGCTCGGCCATCAGGCGGCGGCGTCCTTCGCCTGGCTGCGCCCGAAGGCGGGGCGCGCCTGGAGCCGCGCCAGGTAGGCTTCGATCGCCGGGCTCGTGGGCAGGAGCCGGCCGGCCCACTGGAAGGCGGAATGCACCAGCACGTCGACCGTGGTGAACCGCGGGCCCAGCATATAGGGCCCGCGCTCCAGCGTATCGGCGAGGCGCTGCATCACCTGTTCCGGCTCGCCCCAGGGCGCGCTCTGGACACTGAAGCCCGTCGCGCCCACCGCCTTGACCATCACGGCGGGCTCCATCACGCCCGCATAATAGGCGAGCCAGCTCAGGTACTGCGCCCGGCCCCGCTCCCCGACGCTGTAGCCGAGCCCCGCGTCAGGATAGGCGTCGGACAGGTAGAGGCAGATGGCGGCGGACTCGATCACCACCTCGCCGTCGTGCTCCAGCGCGGGCACCTTCTTCATCGGGTGGACGGCGCGGTAGCTCTCGGGCAGGCCGCCGTCGGCGCGCATGTCCATGTATTCGACCGTGTAGGGCTGGCCGATCTCCTCCAGGAGCCAGATCATGCGCGAGGAGCGGCTCTGGGGCGAGTGGTAGAGCTTGAGCAAAGGTCAGTCCCCCGTGCTGTTGGATGATGCGGCGGCGGTGGTGTTCCCGCTCGCATCCGCCTGCGTGATGAGCTGGTGCAGCTTGCCGTCGAGGTCGGCCTGCTCGGCCCTGGTGTAGACGCTGTAGCGGATGCCGGTCTGAGTGGACGCTGCGCTGATGCCGGCCGGCGAGTTGTAGATGTAGTGCGCCTCGTAGAAGCCGACCGCCTGCGGCAGCTTGTGCTGGAGGCGGTAGCCTTCCAGGTGCATCGCGCAGGTCTCCAGGTTCTCGTCGTCGTCGGCCAGCGCCACCTTCTTCGCCAGCGCGCCCGCGGTCAGGCGGTAGCAGGCGTTGGCGTCCGCCGCGGTGGCCGCCGACAGGTTGTCGTGGCAGCCGGCGAGGAGGAGGGCGGCCCCGAGGAGGAGCGCGGATCGCACCCGCTTCACCGGTCCCGCCTCGGCGGAAGAGGATCGTCCACCTCGCCCAGGATTTGCGGCAGGCTCCAACGCAGGGACCCGTCGATCACCACGTCGGGCTCGAAGGCGGCCATCTTGCGCTCGGCCACGCGAAGCGCGTCGCGATGGACGGCTTCCAGTTCGGCCTCGATCTCGTTGCGAATGGCGCGGGTCAGGGGCCGCTCGAGGATCAGCCGGAACTCGATGATCTCGCCGGCCCAATGATTGGCCGGGTAGGGATTGCGCGAGGCTGCCAGCTTGAAGAGGTGCGCGATGATCTGGCGGATCAGGCTTTCCGCCTTCTGGCGCTGAGCGCTCCCCAAATCCTCGAGCTCCTCGGCGATGTGGTCATAGTCAAGATTGTCCAGGCTCCGCCCATGCGCCCGCAGCGCCTCGGCCTGGGCCTGGGTCCAGAGGTAGAAGTCGCGATCGTAGAGGTCGTCGGCCATCACCAAGTCTGATCCGCGCGCCTACCATGGCCAATTGCGAGTGTAGGAGAATGGATACCACTCAATCTCTGCAGCGTCCAATCGAGCGAAAACGCTCTGGCCGACTTCCCAGCCTTTAGGCATGTTCTGACGCAGATTGAGCCCGTTTGCATTATCTAGCCGCTCTCTTTCCGCACGGGATACATAAACTATCTTCACGTGCGCCTCTATAAAGTAAGCTATCTCCTGATCAGAAGCCGCGCCTTTGATCATTAACTTACATTTCTCCACAATCACCACACGTGGGACTACATGTTCGCGAAACATGCCGCCATCATGGGCCTGAGCACTGACTCCTGCAACCACAAGGCAATTTGGAAGAAAGAGTGACTCTAGAAAGTCAGTGTGTGACATCTCTACATCATCGTACACACCTCTTACGTGAGAAGCCGTTCTAAGACAGGCTCTCTTAAGAAGCTCCTCTCGGGTGTACTTACATTTCATGCAGGACTGATCACCCCGGAGCGATCATCTTTTCCGGGCGGACCGCCGCGTCGAACTCCGCGTCGGTGACGTAGCCGCCGCCCACCGCCTCCTCGCGAAGGGTGGTGCCGTTCCTGTGGGCGGTCTTGGCGATCTTGGCGGCGGCGTCGTAACCGATCTTCGGGGCGAGCGCGGTGACGAGCATGAGCGAGCGCTCCAGTCCGGCCTTGATGTTGTCGGTGCGCGCCTCGATGCCGGCCACGCAGTTGTCGGTGAAGCTCACCGCCGCGTCGGAGAGGAGGCGCACCGACTGCAGGAAGCTGTAGGCCATCACCGGGTTGAACACGTTCAGCTCGAAGTGGCCCGACGCGCCGGCCAGCGTCATGGTGGTCTCGTTGCCGAAAACCCGGGCGCAGACCATGGTCAGGGCCTCGCACTGGGTGGGGTTCACCTTGCCCGGCATGATGGAGGAGCCGGGCTCGTTCTCGGGCAGGCTGAGCTCGCCGAGGCCGGAGCGGGGCCCGCTCCCTAGGAAGCGGATGTCGTTGGCGATCTTGAAGAGGGCGGCGGCGGCCGCGTTGATCGCGCCGTGGGCGAACACCATGGCGTCGTGGGCTGCCAGCGCCTCGAACTTGTTCGGCGCGGTGACGAACGGCAGGCCGGTGATGTCGGCGATCCGCTCCGCCACCTTCTCCGCAAAGCCGACCGGCGCGTTCAGCCCGGTGCCGACCGCCGTGCCGCCCTGGGCGAGCTCATAGAGGCCGCCGAGCGTCAGCTTGATGCGGTGCTCGGCGGAGGAGACCTGGGCGGCGTAGCCCCCGAACTCCTGGCCGAGGGTGAGCGGCGTGGCGTCCTGGGTGTGGGTGCGCCCGATCTTGATGATGTCCTTGAACTCGCCCGCCTTGGCCTTGAGCGCCGCGTGCAGGTGCGCCAGCGCGGGCAGGAGCGTGCGCGCCACCCCCTCCGCCGCGGCGATGTGCATGGCGGTCGGATAGGTGTCGTTGGACGACTGGCTCATGTTGACGTGGTCGTTGGGGTGGACGGGTGTCTTCGATCCCATCTCGCCGCCGAGCGCCTCGATCGCCCGGTTGGAGATCACCTCGTTGGCGTTCATGTTGGACTGGGTGCCCGATCCCGTCTGCCAGACCACCAGCGGGAAATGCGCGTCGAGCCGACCGTCGATCACCTCCTGCGCCGCGGCCACGATCGCGGCGCCGATCTTCGGGTCGAGCCGGCCGAGGCCCATGTTGGCCTCCGCCGCGGCGCGCTTCACCACGCCCAGCGCCTTGACCACCTCCGCCGGCTGCTTCTCCCAGCCGATCCTGAAGTTGGCGAGCGAGCGCTGCGACTGGGCGCCCCAGTAGCGGTCCGACTCCACCTCGATCGCGCCGAAGGTGTCGGTCTCGGTGCGGGTGGCCATGGCGTGCTCCATCGAAGGCGGCGGGCGGTCTAGCACGCCGGGGAGGCGATGGATCAAGGCCGCGCCACGCCGCCCGGCGGCGGCCCCCTCCGTCGCTTCGCGACAGCTCCCCCCGGAGGGGACGCACCTAAGGTCCGCGATCCTCCCCCACGCAGGGGTCTCGGGAGGCGCCTCCCGCGCTTTCCAGAACAC
>CAXUCS010000125.1:0-6699 GCA_964249365.1 uncultured Caulobacteraceae bacterium
AGGCCGGCGAGCTCGGGCCCGGCGTAATCGGAGGTGCGGCCCATGTGGGTGAGGGTGAGGTGCAGTTGCGGCCTGCGGGCCAGGTCGGCCGCCGTCAGCGAGACGGACCGGCCGTCAAGGCCGCGGATGACGACGGCCACGGCCGGCGACGTGGCGCCGGCGGGGTGCATGATCGGGGGCGGCGTGGCCCCGGCGCTCCCCGCCGCGAACACCGTGACGGCCAGGAGAACCGCCATCCAGGCCGCCGGCCGGGCCAGCATCTATTCCGCCGCGAACGTCCGGGGGCAACCCTCCGTATCCACGGGCGCGCCGCAACGCGCCAGGACGGTGCGGAGGTCGCGGATGGCGGGGAAAACCTCGTTGTTCCAGTCCGCGCCCTGCCCGTCGTAGGCGGCCTGCTCGTATTCCACGATCTCCTTGTCCTCGCGGAAGATGTTCTCGGTGAACCAGGTCACGAAAGGCCACGCCGCCTCGATCAGGCCCGGCACCGGGGGCCGTTTCACCGACAGGTAGCCGAAGGTGTGGTTGGTGCGCTGCTCGGCGTCCTGGGGCGTGTAGGCGAGCCAGACGTCCAGCACGGGATCGTCGGTCTCCTTGATCTCGCGCCCGACCCAGACCTTCAGCGACTGGTTGGGGTAGTCGGTGCGGATGCGCATGTGGTCGGAAAAGTCGGCCTTCTTCTCCTTCCTGTTGCGCACCAGGTCGACGATCACCTTCTCGCCCATCGAGGGCTTACCGGAGGTGCGGCTGAAGGTGTACTCCACCTGCGACCAGCCCTCGCCGGAGCTCTTGCCCAGGCAGCGCGCCTTGATGGAGCCCATCTGCGCGCGGTGCATGAACTGGTGGTTCATGTCGAACAGGTTCTCGTGCATGAAGGTGTAGTGGCAGGCGACCTCGCGGTAGAGCCGCCGGGTCTTGTACTCGCGCCGCCGGTAGGAGCCGAGCGACTGGGGCGCACGCGCCTCGGCCAGAAGCGGGTTGCCCGGGAACACCATCACCATGCCGTCGACCTCGCGGCAGGGATAGCTCTTCACCCCGTTCGGCAGGCGGTCCTTGCCGAGGTAGGGCACGTCGGTACAGCGGCCGCTCCGGTCGTAGGCCCAGCCGTGGTAGTGGCACTTGATCTCCTCGCCCTCGACGACGCCCAGGTGCAAGGGCACCTGGCGATGGGCGCAGCGGTCCTCAAGCGCGAAGACCTGGCCGCCCTTGCCGCGGATCAGCGCCACGGGGTCGCCCGCGAAGCGGCGGCCGAGAGCCTTGCCGGGCTTCAGCTCGTGGGACCAGGCGAGCGGGTACCAGTGGTCGGGGTGGGCTCCGACGCGGCGCAGGTCGAAGGCGTTGGGCGAGTTGGCCGGACGCATGGCGACCAGACTTGAACCGTCTTCCGGCATCGCACTCTCCACGGGAGTACGGTGTTAAAGCGGGCATGGCGCTTCGCCACAAGTGTGCAAGCGGTCGCGGCGCACGTCCGGGCCTCGAGCTCAGGCCTGCAAGGCCTCCACGCCCGGCAGGGCCTTGCCTTCCATCCACTCCAGGAAGGCTCCGCCCGCCGTGGAGACGAAGGTGAAGTCGGCGACCACGCCGGCGTGGTTCAGAGCCGCCACCGTGTCGCCCCCACCGGCCACCGCGACCAGCCTGCCGGCCCTGGCCAGCTCGGCGGCGTGCCGTGCGGCCTCCACCGTCGCCCGGTCGAAGGGGGCGACCTCGAAGACGCCGAGCGGCCCGTTCCAGATCAGGGTCGCGGAACTGGTCATGGCCTGGCGGAGGCGATGGATCGCCTGCGGCCCGGCGTCGAAGATCTTGTCGTCCTCGCCCACCGCGTCGGCGGCGCGCACGGCGGTCGCGACCCCGGCCTTCAGCTCGGGCGCGACCACCACGTCCATGGGCAGGAGGAGCTCGCAGCCGCTCCGCTCCGCCAGTTCGGTGATCTCGCGCGCGGTGGCGGCGAGGTCGACCTCGCAGAGCGAGGCCCCGACCGCATGGCCCTGGGCGTAGAGAAAGGTGTTGGCCATGCCGCCGCCGATCGCCAGCCGGTCGAGCTTCGTGACCAGGTTCTTCAGAAGGTCGATCTTGGTGGACACCTTGGAGCCCCCCACGATCCCCAGCACCGGCCGGACGGGGGCGCCCAGCGCCGTCTCCAGCGCCTCCAGCTCTCGCTGCATCGACAGGCCCGCATAGGCCGGCAGGCGCCGCGCGAGCGCCTCGGTGGAGGCGTGGGCGCGGTGGGCGGCGGAGAAGGCGTCGTCGACATAGACCTCGCCGAGCCGGGCCAGCTGGTCGGCGAAGGCCGGGTCGTTCGCCTCCTCACCGGGGTGGAAGCGCAGGTTCTCCAGGAGGAGGACTCCGCCGTTCTGCAGACCCGCGACCGCCCGCTCCGCCGCCTCGCCCACGCAGTCCTCGGCAAAGGCGACGGGCGCGCCGATGACCTGGCTCAACGGCTCGGCCACCGGGCGAAGGCTCATGGACGGCACGACCTCGCCCTTGGGCCGGTCGAAGTGGGCCAGCAGCACCACGCGGGCGCCCTGCTCCCGCAGCGCCTCGACGGTCGGCCGCACGGCGCGAAGGCGGGTGTCGTCGCTGACCTTGCCGTCCTGCATCGGCGCGTTCAGGTCCACCCGGACGAGGACGCGCTTGCCCTTAAGGTCGCCGGCTTGGTCGAGGGTTCGGAAGGGCATCAGGCGAGACCGTCATTGCATGAGGGATCGGCTTGGGTGAGCACAAAGGTGATCAGCAAGCCCAGTGAGAAGGATAGCAGGCAGAAGCCGAGCGCCAAGCGTTTGTAGAAGACCACGCCCGCCTCCGCGTCCGTCGGACGTTCACCAAAGACCAGGGCGGGCTTGAACGTGAGCGGCCGACGATAGGCCCAGACCAGCGAAGCCCACCAGGACAGCAGGCCGACCGTCCAGAACAGCTCATAGGCGTTTGGCAGACGACCGCCCCAGGGCTGACGGCCCGTGATCAGCATGCACATGACGCCGAACGAACCTACGAGGGGACCTGCCGCGAACAGAATGACGAACACCGCTCATCGCATCAGCCGTCGCCGGGGCTAGGCGCCTGCAGCCTTGGACGCCGCTAATCCGCCGGATGGGGATGGGCTGCCCGCTTGCGCTCCGCCGCCTCGATCCTCGGTACGACCCAAAGGAGGAACAACCCGCCAGCGATGCTCATCCCGCCAACCATGAGGGCCCAGGCGTCGAAAGGGGTCATCAGACTGTCTCCTCCGCCTTCGCCTGCAGATATATGCCTAAGATCACCATCGCGCCACCGACGACCACGACCGAGCCGAACCACCGCTAATCCAGATGCTGGCAGCTGTGATCGCCCAGCACATGGCTGAGGCCGGACAGGCCAATCAAAGCCTTGCCCCCAAGGTCCGTAGCTTCTCCACTCTTCCTGAAAAGCGTCTGGATGAAGGGCGAGTGCTTCTTCGGCTTGACCGCTTCCGTCGCACCCGCCTCCGCCATCGCCGCCTACAGGAACTTCGCCATCGCCACCGCCGTGTCAGCCATGCGGGTGGAGAAGCCCCATTCGTTGTCGTACCAGCTGAAGACGCGCGCCAGCTTGCCCTCGACCACCTGGGTCTCGTTCAGCGCGAAGGTGGAGGAGTGGGGGTCGTGGATGAAGTCGCTGGAGACCAGCGGCTCGTCGGTGACCGCCAGGATGCCCTTCAGCGGGCCTTCGGCCGCGGCGGCCTTCATCGCCGCGTTGATCTCCTCCCTCGTCACGTCGCGCTTGGGAACGACCTTGAAGTCGATCACGCTGACGTCCGGCGTCGGCACGCGCACGGAGGCGCCGTCCAGCTTGCCCTTCAGCTCCGGCAGCACCAGGCCGAGCGCCTTGGCCGCGCCCGTGGAGGTCGGGATGATGTTCTGGGCCGCCGCGCGGGCGCGGTAGAGGTCCTTGTGCATCTGGTCCAGGGACGGCTGGTCGTTGGTGTAGCTGTGCACGGTGGTCATATAGCCCCGCTCGATCCCGCAGAGGTCGAGCAGCACCTTGGCGACCGGCGCCAGCGCATTGGTGGTGCAGGAGCCGTTCGAGACCACGAGGTCCTCAGCCGTCAGCTCGTGATCGTTCACCCCCATCACGATCGTCTTGTCCGCCCCGTCGGCCGGCGCGGAGACCAGCACCCGCTTCGCGCCGGCGTCCAGGTGCGCCTGGGCCTTGTCCTTAGAGGTGAAAAGGCCGGTGCACTCGAAGGCGATGTCCACGCCGAGCTCCCTGTGCGGCAGTTCGGCCGGGTTCCTGACCGCTGTGGCCTTGATCCGGCCCATGCCGACGTCGATCCAGTCCTCGCCATGGGTGACCGCCCCGGGGAAGCGGCGGTGGGCGGTGTCGTACTTGATCAGGTGGGCGTTGGTCGCGACCGGGCCGAGGTCGTTGATCGCCACCACCTCGACATCGCGCCGGTCGTGCTCGGCCAGCGAGCGGAGTACGAGGCGGCCGATACGGCCAAAGCCGTTGATGGCGACGCGGATGGCCATGGGGCGGTAGGCTCCGATGTTGTTTTGTCTTGCGATCCGGCCCACCGGCGAGCGGCCGGGCTGCGGTCGCCCGCGGTTTTGCGGCGGGGGCCGCCCAAGTCAAGTCCGTGCATCCGCCGCGGGTCAGGGGCGAGGACGACGCACGGGCCGGCCAGCGATGATCACGCGGCCTCGCCCTCCGGCCGCCACGTCACGGCCGGCGGCTGACGCTGCTGGCGCTGGCGTCCAGGCCGCACCGCTTCAGCGAGCTGCATCGCGCCATCCCCGACATCTCCAAGCGCACGCTGACCCAGACCCTGCGGGAGCCGGAGCGCGACGGGCTGCTCGAGCGCGAGGTGTCCCCACCAAGCCGCCGAGCGTGCGCTACAGCCTGTCCCCCGCTCGGCCGCTCCGTGCTGTCGCCGGTCTCCGCCCTGGTGGCCTGGGCCGAGAGCAGCTACCCGGCCGTACGCGCCGCCCGCGCGCGGTTCGACGCCGCGGGCAAGTCCATCGGAACGCAGGCGCCGTCCCGAGGTTAGCGGATGGACCAGTTCAGGACATCGACGATGAAGATCACAGGGTTTGCAGGCTGTGCAGCCGCACTCGCCGCCTCAGGGGCGCTCGCCCAGGCCGGGCGTCCGGCTCCGGCCAAGGACGCGCCCGCTCCGAACTACAGCCGCGGCGCCGTTCTGCAGCAGATCGGCGACTTCAGGGACCAGCAGATCACCGGCGTGTCCGTCTCCCGCTCGGGACGGGTGTTCGTCAACCTGCCCCGCTGGACGGTGGACGTGCCGGTCTCGGTCGGTGAGGTCAAGGAGGGTCGGATCACGCCCTTCCCGAACGCGGACTGGAACGGCTACCGCAATACCGCCGGACCGAAGAACAGGCCCAAGGCGCAGTTCGTCTGCGTGCAGTCGATCGTGGTGGACCACCAGGATAACCTCTGGGTGCTCGATCCCGCCGCACCCGGCCAGGCGGGTCCGGTCAAGAACGGCCCCAAGCTCGTCAAGATCGACCTGAAGACCAATGCCGTGACGCGCGTCATCGCGGTGGACGAGCACGCCGCGCCGGGCGGCTCCTACCTGAACGATGTCCGCTTCAGCCCCGACGACCGCTATGCCTACATCTCCGACTCCGGGGCGAAGGGAGCCATCGTGGTGGTCGACCTCTCAAGCGGGCGGGCCTGGCGCGTGCTCGACGGCGATCCCTCGACCCAGTACGACAAGAACGTGATCGTCCACACCGACGGCCACCCGCTACGCCGCCCCGACGGGCGCGAGCCGCAGTTCGCCGCCGACGGGATCGCCCTCTCGCCGGACGGGCGGACCTTCTACTGGCAGGCGCTGACGGGCAGGACGCTCTACAGCCTGCCGACGTCGGTGCTTCAGGATCCGTCCAGAGCGGCCTCCGCCAGGCCGACCACGGTGGCGACGACGCACCCCGCGGACGGTCTGTGGATCGACGCCGCCGGCCACCTCTATGTCACCAATCCGGAAACGGACTCGGTGGAGATGGCCGAACGGCCCGGGGCGGCGCTCAAGACGCTGGTCAAGGACGCCCGCCTGCGCTGGCCCGACACCTTCAGCCAAGGTCCGGACGGAGCGATCTACGTCAGCGCCTCCCACATCCAGGACAGCCCCTGGTTCAAGCCGCAGGCCAAGGTCACGCCGTCCGCCCTGTTCAAGATCATGCCCCGGTAGGGCCGGCGCGGCGCCCGGCCGGGCTAGGGGTCAGCCGCGCAGGCTGACCTGACCGTTGCGATCCAAGACTTTGATGGCGCACTGTTCGTGCTGGAGTAGGGGAAAGCCGAGGGCCCTGGCCCGCCGACACGTGGTCAACCAGAAGAGCGTCGCCAAGTGGAAACGGCGGACCTGGCGACAGGTCCTAAGGAAGCGCGGTCCACGGAGCTAAGCGCCTAACAGAATGCGATCATATCGCCGTTTCGCCTCAAACCCATCCCATCAAATTGGGACCAAACATCCAGCCGCGCCGCTCGGACGACTTACGTCCGGGCACCGACGTCAGGTCGTCGCTGTCGATCCCACCGCTCAGCCACACCTTACCCGCTCCGGACATGCCTTCCTGACGCGGCGAGGATCAGGGCGGAGCTAAGTGACGCACCTGCGTGGCGGAGAGAGAGGGATTCGAACCCTCGATACCCTTGCAGGTACGCCGCATTTCGAGTGCGGTGCTTTCAACCGCTCAGCCATCTCTCCGGCGGCCCGTACCTGAAGGC
>CAXUCS010000126.1:0-6697 GCA_964249365.1 uncultured Caulobacteraceae bacterium
CCCGGTTAGTTTTGGCCCCCCGCCCCCCATCACTTGCCCTTCTCCGTGTAGGACGGGCCAAATTTCGCCGCGGTTAAACGGAAATGATCGAGCTGCTTGGTCACGATCTTAGGGTCGGTGTAGCCAAGGTTGGCGCCGACGGCCACGGCGTAGCTCCGTAGAGCTTTGGTCAGCGCCTCCAACCCCGCGGCGGTGAGGATCCGCGTTCCGGGCAGTAGGGTGGCGGCATGCTCCGGCTTTGTTTGCTGATGAACCATGATCGGCGTCGCCGAGGCGCCGGCCCCATACTGCTGGCCGAACCACACCATCGATCCGGTCAGCTGGTTGCAGTCGTGCTTGTTAATGGCCTTGGCCTTTATGGCCCCGCTTTTACACTCGATGACAAAGTAGTCGAGGCCGCCCACGCTCCACAGGTTGTCGGGTCCCTTCCCAAAGTCGTCCTCCGGCATCTGTGATCCGAAGCCAAGGAACAGACCTAGGTCTCGCACCGCGCGCTCGAACGCCTTCGTATGCTCTTCGCCCCAGATCAGCGCATCGGTGAGCGCGTTGACCCAGAGGATGAGGTCGTTCTTCTCCAGGAAGGTCCTTTGCATGAAAGACGACGCCATGACGGCCTGGCTCTTCGCCTGAGGTTCCAGCTTGCTGTATGTCACACCCTGAAGCGGTCGCACGAGGGCGCGGTTGAGCTCGACGGCCGCCAGCTGCAGCTCCTGCGCCTTCGCCGGGTCGTTGCGGTGCACGTACTCAGCGAGCTGCTGCTTGACGTAACCCTTCGCGCGCCGCTCGGGCGTCTTGCCGACCGCCTCTTGGGCGAACGCCTGTGCTTGATCGAACCGACCGAGCCGGGCGGCATCGAAGGCTTGTCTCAAGAGGACGGTTGCGTCTTCGACACGGCCAGGATCAGCCTCGTCTGCATTCACGATCGCGTCACGGCTGGCGTCCACCCACTCCTCATCCTGGGCTAGGCACAGGTCCATCACCGTTTCCAGCTCCGACAAGGGCTTGTCCTTGAGTTGCTCGGTCACGACGCGCCCTAACTGCAGCTGTGCGCGCGTCGCCGGCGAGAACAGGGTCCGGGCGTCAGGATTGTGGATACGCTGTGTCAATCGGGGCCCGACCAAGAGCACGACGCAGTGGTCCTCGCTCGACCGGACGCCACGGCCCATGCCTTGCTCGATCCGCTGGATCTGGCGGATGAGCTGGCGGCGCGTCTCGCTGAGGATGGTGTGCTCCGCCCGGGCGATCAGCCCCTCGACCTCTGGCAGGCCATCTATGATGAGGATTTCACAAGCTTCTGCAGGTAGGTCGATGCCGTCGTACTTATTGACGAACACTGTGACGCCGACGTGACCCTTCCGCAGCTTCTCCGTGCCGGCGTCGATGTTGTCCTTGGTTAAAATCTGGTCGGCGATGTCTGACCAGTACTTGGACCGTTCATTAGACGGCACGATGACACAGACATTGACCGTCTTCGCCTTTCTGGCCGCCAAGGCCTTGATCTCGTCGACTGTGATCTTCGGGTTGATCTCCTGCGGCGCGAGGATCATGCGGTCCCCAATGTCGCCCCCGTTTTTGGGCCGTATCGGATTGAGGACCTGGGTCGGATCGGCTTGGAAGTGGCTGACGAGGATGCCGTCATCCGCCAGCGTAGCGGTCATATAGATGCGCCGCTCCGCCTCGGTGAAGGCGGAGATGATGTCGATCGGAAGGAATCGTGGCGCGATCTCCAGGACACCGCCGCCGAACGCCACCTGACAAAGCGGTAAGACATCACTGATTAGAGGCCAAGGCCATTGTAGATCCTTGTCCTTGCGGTGAGGATGGAGGATCGCGATAGCCTTCTTCTGCTTGTTCACCCAGGCCCAGTACGGGACCAGCATGACCGCCGTGGGATCACTGGCCTTCACGTCGAGCAGGGTCGAATTTGATTGCTGGTCGAGATCCTCTTCGAAGAGATCGAGCAGGGGGGCGTATACAGGATGCTCCGAGGAGAGCCGGATGCGGAACTGGTCGGTGGTGGTCGCGAGACAGGCGTGGGCGTCGTCGACAACGATGCTGCCCAGGCGGATCTTCGCGGCGCCTAGACCGACGCCGAACACCGAACGCCCGTTGATGAGGCGGAAAATGTTGATCACGAGGATGGCCGCCCCAGCCAGGAAGTCCGCATCCTGCGGATCGTCCGTGGCCTTCACGCCCAGAGCTTCGGCCTCGCTGAGCACTTGATTGACAAGGAAATTGTCGGGTACGACGTAGACGGCAGGCCCTTTGCCTTCGTTCAAACTGCTCTGCAGACATAGCAGGCCGACGATGGTCTTACCTGAGCCGGTGTTCATCTTCAGCGTGACGTCGGCCTGATGGCGAGCGCCAAACCACCCGTCCAGGACATCACCCTGTTCGTCGGAGGGACGTTTGAAGCGGGAGTCCCGCTTTAGCGTTGTGAAGATCTTGCGCGGGTCCGTCTGCTTCTTCGAAGCGCTTCCTGCCTTGATCCTGTTAAAGTCGAGCGGCAAAACCTCTTCCTTCTTCCACGGCGGTCGGGCAGCACAGCCTCGGCCGCCGCCATCACTGCGCAGGCCCGGTATGGCCAGGCGTGTCGGTCCTTAGGACGCCTCCGAGGGCAACCAGCGGGGCACCACATATGGAGATGCGGAAGCGGCCGCGGTAGCGGTGCTGGTACGGCTTCGCGGCTGAAGCGAAATCTGGAGAGATGGATGAGTGAGGGCGCGGGCGGACGCATCGGGGGCGTAGAGCCTGACCGGCATCTGGAGGACTTGGCCCGTCCGACGAGCCGACAGACATCCTCGTCGCCGTTGCGGCAAAGCTGAAGGTCGGGTGGCGCCCTGGCGCCGATCCTGGGCCAATGGAGCGGATCGTTGCGGCCGCGCTGACGGCCAGCCCTCCAGTTTCCCGTTCACCGAAAAGTAACACGCGAGAAGCACTCTTATCGCGTTTGAAGGCGGCGCTCGCCTTAATACCTAGCGGCGAGCTTACCTACTTTCTCTTGGATAGGTAGATCGTCGCCGCGACATCAAACCATCCTGGTTGAATCGGTCGATACCGCCTAGTATTTCGCCTGGACCTCGAAGCCGAGCTGGCGTGGCTCGTTGTAGCTGGCGAGGGACGTACCGGTTCCTTCCGCATCGGCGCCGACGGCCGACGGGGTGCGGGCGCTAGTAAGGTTTCGTCCGACGAAGGCGACGCTATACCGACTGTCGATCTCCAGCGCCAAGCGCGTGTTCAGGAAGTCGCGCGCTGGGGTCTCCAGCGTGTTCGCCAAATCCCAATAAACGTTCCCGCGGTGCTGCCAGTCGAAATGGCCGTTGAAGGCCACCCGGTTGGTGACGGGCCGCGTATAGTCGAACGACAGGTCCGAGGTCAGGGCGTAGACCTGTGGAGTGCGGTTGCCCGTGTCGGCCGACGCGCTCGGGAAGCTGGTGATCGAGGTGTCGTTGTATCCGAACGAGCCCTGGACGGTGAGGCCCCGGATCGGCGTCGCCGCCACCTCCAGCTCGCCGCCGTCAACCTCGGTGCTGGGGATGTTGGTGATGACCCGGAAGATGCCGGACAGGGTCGCCTCGGAGAAGTAGAACTGCTGGTTGCTGAAGTCGGTACGGAATACGTTGGCGTTGACGATCAGCCGCCGCTGCAGCCATTCGCTCTTGACGCCAAGTTCGTAGTTGTCGGCGGTCTCGTTCTTGTAGACGCGAAGGGCGATCGGCGAGGTCGGGTTGAAGCCGCCGGTGCGGAAGCCCTGCGAGTAGGTGAAGCTGGCCAGGATGTTGTCGGCCAGGGTGTAGCCCAGGGTGACCTTCGGCTGGGGGTCGGAGAAGGTCTTGGTGGTGCGGACGTTGTCCAGGAGGTCGATGGCGCTCTGGTCATCGACGTCGTAGCGGAACCCGACCGTCGCCTGCAGCCTGGGCAGGAGCCTGTAGGTCGCCTGGCCGAACAGCGCATAGGCGTCGCTGTGATAGTCGTTGTAGTCGTTGAAGTCGGCGCCTCCGACATAGAAGTCGGTCAGGTCCTTGACGGCGGAGTTCTGGGTGAAGAACCCCAGGTTCCATTGGAGCGGGCCCCCGCCGCGCGACGTCAGCCGAAGCTCCTCGCTTCCCGCCGAGGTCCTGTGGATCCAGTCCTGGGTCGCGACCGACGCCGGCGAGAAGTCGCCGTCTGCGAAGGCGAACCACTGCGAGCCGTCGTAGCCCGTGATCGAGGTCAGCGTCGCCCACGGAAAGGCGTAGTCGATCTTCATCGAATACATCTGCAGGTTACGGTCGATGGTGTTGGGCGTGTTCTCGTCCGGATCAGGCGCGGCGTTGGCGAAGTCGGCGTTCTGCACCACCGAAAGCCAGAGCGCGCCGTCGTAGTCGCGCACCCAATGACCCCTCAGGTCGATGTCGAGGTTGGCGGCGGGCTTGAGCAGCACTTCCGCCTGATAGGTCTGGTCCCGCTGGAAGTCGGCGTCCTGGTGCGGATCGCCGAGGTTCGGGATCAGGCCGTCCTGGCTGAGCCCATAGGCCGACAGGCGCAGGAAGGCCTTGTCCCGTACGATCGGCCCGGACACCGTGGCTGTGCCCTCATAGGCGTCGCCTTCGTAATAGCCGGCCTTCGCGACGGCCTCGAAGGCGTTGGTCGGCTGCTTGGTCGTGATGTTGATGGCCCCGGCGATGGCGTTGGCGCCGTAGAGTGTGCCTTGCGGCCCGCGCAGCACCTCCACCTGGCTGACGTCGACAAGCTGCTGCTTGAGGAACTCCTGGCCGGGCTCCTGCACGCCGTCCACGATGACGGCGAAGGGCGACTGGCCGCCCTGCACCGTGGTGAAGCCGCGGAAGGAGATGTTCTGGATGCCCGGGACCAGCTGGTCGTAGATCACCAGGTTCGGCGTCAGGCGCGCGACGTCCTGGATGGTCTGAACGTCGGCGCGCTCGATCGTCTGCGCCGTCACGACCGTGGTGGGGTCGGCGATCTTCTGGACGTCTTCGGTCCGCTTGCGGGCGGTGACGATGACCTCCTTCAAGCCGACCCCGTTAGGGGTCGCCTCCGCGGTCTGGGCCGCGACGATGCCGGGCGAGCCGATCACGGCCAGGCCCATGGCGATGGGCGTCAACCGACCAAGGTTCCCCAGCCTTTCCGCGCGCGTCATCCGGCCATGCTCCGAGTTCCCCTAAGCTCATCGGGCGCATAGCTCCGCGTGCTTGTAAACCAGCGCCGAAGCGAACACATGTTGCGGTTTCGCGCACTACAGCTCGTCTGAGCACCGGCGGCCCTTTGCGTTCGCAGGTTGCGGCCAGCACAACGAGGAAAGGTTTGCTGGACAAGGATCCGGGCTTTACACGGCGAAGTGCGCCCCGGCGCGCCCCTCCCGCATGGAATGAAGCATGGCCAGCTTGCCGCAGTGGCTCAAGCGTGTGGTGGAGAAGAACTCCCAGGAGGCGCCGGACGCTTCCGAACTGCGTGGTTGGGGCTTCTACGCCGCCGTCCAGATCGGCGTGACGATCTCGGTACCCTTCTTCATCTTCGGCGGCCAGCTCAGCCAGCACGAAAGTTTCGGCCGGCTCGTCCCCGGCGTGCTGCTCGGCGCCCTGCTCGGCGCGACGTGGTCCGCCGTGACGGGCCATGTCGGGCTGCGGGCGCGCAGGCCGACCGCGATCCTGATACGGCGGACCTTCGGCGCGCTCGGGGCTCAGGCGATCACGGCGCTGTTGATCCTGATCTCGTTCGGCTGGTTCGGCATCCAGACGGAGATGCTGTCCAGCAGCGTGAACACGCTCTTAAGGGCGAGCCTTGGCGTGGAGGTGAGCGGACTGTTGATCACCGTCGTCGTGGGGGTGCTGATCTGCTCCACGGCCATGATCGGGTACAAGGCGCTGGGCAGGATCTCCTATGTCAGCGTCCCCCTCCTGCTCATGGCCATCGTCGCGCCGCTGGTCATGGGCCTCCGCCGGCACGGACTGGGACCGATCGTGCAGTCCCACGCCGTGGCCGCGCCCTACAGCCTCGGCATGATCATCTCGATCGTGGGCGGCGCGGACATGTTCGGGAGCGCGGTGAACCCGGACCTGACGCGCTTCCTCAGGACGCCGCGGGACAACGCCTTGGCGATGATCGTCTCGATGGCGATCGCCTTCCCGGCGCTGCTGCTCCTGGCGGCGGCGCTTGCGCTGACCTGGCGTACGGCCGACCTCGTGAGCGTCATGGTGCAGGCGGGCGTCGCGCTGCCGGGGCTGTTCGTGGTGGTGCTGGCGACCTGGACCAGCAACGACCGCAACCTCTACGCCTCGGCCCTGGCGCTCTCGGCCGTCCTGCCGGGCGTCGACCGATGGCTGCTGGCGCTGGGCGCAGGCGTGTTCGGGACGATGCTGGCCGCAGCCCACCTCCTCGGCCACCTCCTCGACTGGCTGGTGTTCCTGGGCATCCTGGCCGCGCCGATGGCCGGCGTCTACGTCGCGGACTTCGTCCTGGACCGCGGCGAATACGATCTCGACCATCCGGCGCCGAGGTTGCGGCCCGCGCCGGTCGCCTGCTGGCTGGCGGGTGCGGCGACGGGCGTCGCGACCCTGCCGAAGAGCGCCATGGGCCTTGGCCTCCTCCAGCTCACCACCGTGCCGACGCTGGACGCCCTTCTGGGCGGCTCCCTGGCCTACGTCGCCTTCGCCCTGGCGAGGCGGCGGCTGGCCGCCGGCGCGGCCCCGGCCTGAGC
>CAXUCS010000127.1:0-6674 GCA_964249365.1 uncultured Caulobacteraceae bacterium
CTTCGGGGGGCTGGTGAGGTGCTGAGCGAGACCGACCACGCCAGGATCGCCGCCGCGGTGGCGGCCGCTGAGGCCCGGACCGAAGGCGAGATCGTCTGCATCCTGGCGCAGGAGGTCTCGAGCTATCGCGAGACGCCCCTGGCGGCGGGCGCGGCGGTGGCGCTCCTCCTGCCGCCGCTCCTGCTCCTGGCCGGGCTGCGCCCCGAGCTGCTGACGCCCTGGGCGCGCGACTGGACGGCCGCGGCCGGTCCCGGCCTCTCGCCCGTTCGCCTCCTGGAGGCCTACGGCCTGCTGCAGGTGGCGCTCTTCGCCTTGACCGCGGGGCTGGTCTCGATCCCGCCGGTACGGCGCGCGCTCACGCCCCCCTCGCTGAAGCGCCGCCGCGTGCACCGGGCGGCGCTGCAGCAGTTCCTGGCCACGGGCCTGCACGTGTCGGAAGGGCGCACGGGGGTAGTGATCTTCGCCGCCGAGCGGGACCGGCGGGTGGAACTCCTGGCGGACGACGCCATCCACCAGGCGGTGGGCGAGACGGTCTGGCAGGCGGCGGTCGGCGCGGTGCAGGACGGCATGAAGCACGGCCATGCGGCGGACGGCTTCGTGCGGGCGGTGGAGCTCTGCGGCGGAGCGCTGGCCCAGCACTTCCCGAGCCGGGGACCGCACCCCAACGCCTTGAGCGATCGCCTGCGGGAGATCTGAGCGCCTCGCCGCCAGGCGGGAGCTCCGGTCATGCTCCGTTAATCCTAAATCTGTTCCGCTGCGGCCCATGGACTTCAGCGATCCTTCCAGGCTGCTCGTCGAGCAGGTGGTCGACGACATCCACCGCCATGGCCGCCACCTGTTCGCCGAGGCGCTCAGCCCGACCGCGGCCAGCGAGCTCCTCGCCGACATCCGCGCCTTCCGCCGCTTCGACGCCAACCTCTTCCTGTCGGAAGAGGTCTTCGACGCCCGTCCGCAGCACACGGGCGTCAACCCGCGCCCGGGCCGCAACCTCCTGGACCGCTTCGAGGACCGGCTCGGTTTCGTGGAGGAGGCGCCGGCGGTGGTGCAGGCGATGACCGCGCTCCTTGGCCCCGGCTACGGCATCCTAGACCGCAAGATCGTCTGTGGCGTGCCGTCGCGCAGCGTGCCCGCCTGGCTGAAGCGGCGCATCGAGGGGCGGCCGGTGAACAACCTCGGCGCCTACGTCCGGCCGGAGGTGCGCGACGTCACCTACTTCTACGGCATCGACTTCCACCAGGACCTGATCGACTACCGGGACCGCGAGGCCGATTTCCTCACGCTCTACGTCTACCTCCATCCGGTGGGCGCGCACGACGCGCCGCTCCACCTCCTGGACGGGAGCCATCAGCTCGGTGCGGCCGTCTTCCCGCACGAGCTGGAGCGCACCGGGCCTGCCGAGTGGCGCTATCGCAACGGCGAGGCGGGCGAGGCGGCGGTGCGCGGGCGCGTCCTGACCGGCGAGACGGGCTCCGCGGCTCTGTGGCACGCCTGCACGCTGCACGGGACCCAGGCGGGCGCCGCCGACCGCGAGAGGATTTCGCTCCGCTACCTGTTCGCTCCGGGGCGGGGCCGCTCCGGGCGCATCCGGGAGATCAACGCGGCGCTGCGCGGCCCGCTCAGGCTGGACGCCACCCGGGTTGACCTCGACGCTGCCGGGGCCGCGCGCCTGCGGGCCAACACCGTCAACTGCGCCTGAGGCCGGAGCCGTGCTCGCCATCCTCCAGGCGCGCATGAGCTCCACCCGACTGCCCGGCAAGGTCATGGCGCCGATCCTGGGGGAGCCCATGATCACCCGCCAGGTCGAGCGGCTGCGTCGCGCGCGGGGGATCAGCCGCATCTGGGTCGCCACCAGCGAGCGGGCCGACGACGACGTGCTGGCCGACTATCTGCGCGGCATCGGGGTGGAGGTGTTCCGCGGCTCGCTCATCGACGTGCTGGACCGCTACCACGAGGCGCTGGCCGCCGCCGGACGGCCGGAGCACTTCCTGCGGCTGACCGCCGACTGCCCGCTGACGGACCCGGCGGTGATCGACCTCTGCATCGCCCGCCATCTCGACGCGAATGCCGACTACACCCGCAACTCGGCGGGCGCGACCTATCCCAAGGGGCTGGACGTGGAGGTCTGCCGCGCGGAGGTGCTGCACGCCGCCTGGTGGGAGGCGACGAGTCCCTACGACCGCGAGCACGTCACCCCGTTCGTCTACGCCCGCCCACAGCGCTTCCGGATCGAGGAGGTGCGGCGCGACCCGCCTCTGCGCTATCGCTGGACGGTGGACACGCCCGAGGACTTCGCCTTCGCCGCCGACGTCTATGCGGCGCTCTATCCGGCCAGGCCGGACTTCGCCACCGACGACATATGCGCATGGCAGGCCGCCCACCCCGAGCGGGTGATGGTCAACGAGGCGGCGTGAGGGTGCACCTCCGCCCGCTCGCCGAAGCGGACGGGGCGCGAGTGCTCGGCTGGCGCAACGCGCCGGAGGTGGCGCGCTGGATGTACGGCGACCACCGGATCGGCGAAGAGGAACACGCCCGCTGGCTCGGCGGCGCCCTGACCCGCGCCGACCAATGCTACTGGATCGTGGAGCTGGACGGCGAGCCGGTCGGCCTCGCCAACCTGGCGCGGATCGACCGGGAAGCGGGCCGCTGCGACTGGGCCTTCTACCTCGCCGATCCGGCGACGCGGGGGCGGGGCGTGGGCGCGGCGGTGGAGTGGCTGGTGCTCCGCCACGTCTTCGACGGTCTGAAGCTGCGCAAGCTCTGGTGCGAGGTGCTGGCCGACAACGCGGGCGTGATCCGCCTGCACGAACGCTTCGGCTTCAGGCGCGAGGCGCTGTTCCGCGAGCATGTGGTCAAGGCTGGCGTGGCGCGCGACGTGGTGGGGCTGGGCTTGCTGGCCCGCGACTGGCCGCAGGCGCGCGACGCGATCTTGCCTCACCCGGGCGACGACTGGACGATCAAACCCGGCTAAGGCCGCGCGATCAGCCTGATCTGGAACAGCTTAGGCCAGTTCTTGCCGGTGACGAACAGGCGGTCGTGGGCGGCGTCGTAGGCGATGCCGTTCAGGACGTCGGTGCCGGGGCGCACGTCGGCGCGGGGCAGGATACCCGCGAGGTCAATCCAGCCGACCACGTGGCCGGTCTGCGGGTCGATGCGGGCGATCAGGTCGGTCTGCCAGATGTTGGCGTAGAGTTCGCCCTTCACCCACTCCAGCTCGTTGAGGTTCGACACCGGCCGGCCCTCGTCGGTGACGTGGATGCGGCGCAGTTCGCGGAGCGAGCCGGGCTCCAGCACGCGGATGTCGGGGGTGCCGTCGTCCATGTAGATGACGCGGTCATCCTTGGTGAAGGACCAGCCCTCGCCGGCGTAGCGGAAGGTCGACTTCACCTGGAATGACCGGGGGTCGTAGTCGTAGCCGAAATGCTCCTGCCAGGTGAGCTGGTAGAGGTCGCCGCCCCAACGCACGATCCCCTCGCCGAAGTCCTGGCGCGGGAGGTCATGCTGTTGCAGCACCTTGCCCGTCTCCAGCACCTCGCGCCGCACGAAGGAGTGGCCCGGCTCGCCGGTAGACTCCCAGAGCACGCCGTCCTCGTAGAACAGCCCCTCGGTGAAGGCGCCCCTGTCGTGGGGGAAGACATCCACCACCTGGTAGCCGTAGACGGGCGTGGCGGCCCGGGCGGCGCCTGCGCAGAGCGACAGTGTGAGGGCGGCGATGAGCGGCTTCAGCGGCATGACTGGGTCATAGTCGCGGCTGGCCTCCTCCACCATGCTTCGCATGGTTCTCCTCCCCCAGAGGGGGGGAGGATCAAGGCGCCAGTGTAGGAGATGCTCCTTTTCTGGGAGAGCTGGCGGCGAAGCCGACTGAGGGGCTCGCGCCGCCGTCGTCCTTCAGCAGGCGTAGTACATGTCGAACTCCACCGGGTGGGGATGGAGCTGGAGGCGCATGACCTCCTCCATCTTCAGCTCGATGTAGCTGTCGATGAAGTCGTCATCCATGACGCCGCCCTTCTTCAGGAAGGCGCGGTCCTTGTCGAGGTTCTCCAGCGCCTCGCGGAGCGAGCCGCACACCTCCGGCACATCCTTCTGCTCGGCGGCGGGGAGGTCGTAGAGGTTCTTGTCCATCGGACCGCCCGGATCGATCCTGTTCTCGATGCCGTCCAGCCCGGCCATCAGGAGCGCCACGAAGGTCAGGTACGGGTTGCCCATCGGGTCGGGGAAGCGGACCTCGATCCGCTTGGCCTTGGGGGAGGAGACGTAGGGGATGCGGATGGAGGCGGAGCGGTTGCGCGCCGAATAGGCCAGCTTCACCGGCGCCTCGTAGCCCGGCACCAGCCGCTTGTAGCTGTTGGTGGTGGAGTTCGCGAAGGCGTTGATCGCCTTGGCGTGCTTGATGACGCCGCCGATGTAGTGGAGGCACATGTCCGACAGGCCGGAGTACTTCTCCCCGGCGAACAGCGGCTGGCCGTCCTTCCAGATCGACTGGTGACAGTGCATGCCCGATCCGTTGTCTCCGAAATAGGGCTTTGCCATGAAGGTGGCCGTCTTGCCGTACGCCGCCGCCACGTTGTGGATGACGTATTTATAGAGCTGCATCCGGTCGGCCATGGTGAGCAGGTCGGAGAACTTCAGCCCCAGTTCGTGCTGGGCGGGCGCCACCTCGTGGTGGTGCTTCTCCGGCTCCATGCCGAGCTCGCCCATCACGCTCAGCATCTCGCCGCGGAGGTCCTGGGCGGAGTCGGTCGGGTTGACGGGGAAATAGCCGCCCTTGGGGCCGGGACGATGGCCCATGTTGCCCTCCTCGTACTCCTTGTCGGTGTTGGCCGGGAGTTCGGTGGAGTCGAAGCTGTAGCCGGTCTTGTTGTATTTCGTGGACCATTTCACGTCGTCGAAGATGAAGAACTCCGCCTCGGGGCCGAAGAAGACGGTGTCGCCCACACCCGCCGACTGCACATAGGTCAGCGCCTTCTTGGCGATGGAGCGCGGGTCGCGGTTGTAGGGCTCCATGCTGTCGGGGTTCAGGACGTCGCAGAACAGGAACAGCGTCGTCTGCTGGTAGAAGGGGTCGACATAGGCGGTCTTCAGGTCGGGGCGGAGCAGCATGTCGCTCTCGTTGATCGCCTTCCACCCGGCGATGGAGGAGCCGTCGAACATGGTCCCTTCCGTCAGGAACTCGTCGTCCACCAGGCCTAGGTCGAAGGTGACGTGCTGCATCTTGCCGCGCACGTCGGTGAAGCGCAGGTCGACGTACTTGACCTCCTTCTCCTTGATCAGGGCGTGGACGTCTTCGGGGGTCATGCGGGTCTCCGGGAGGGGAAGGGAAGGGCCGTGGCCTCAGTCGTGCAACGCCTCGCCGTGGAGCGCAAGGTCGAGGCCAAGGCTCTCGGCCTCCTCGTCGACGCGCAGGCCGGTGGTGTAGCGGCAGACCATGAGGATCACCCAGGTCACCGCGCCCGACCAGACGATGGTGCCGATGCAGCCGTAGAGCTGCGTCAGCGGCGAGTGCACCTTGCCGAGCGGGTTGATGGAGGCGTCGGCGAACACGCCGGTCAGGATGGCGCCGATGAAGCCGCCCACCCCGTGCACCCCGAAGGCGTCCAGGCTGTCGTCGTAGCCGAGCGCGTTCTTCAGGAACACCGCCGAACAGTAGCAGCCTCCGCCGGCGAGGAGCCCGATCCAGAGCGCGCCGGTGGGATTGACGAAGCCGGAGGCGGGGGTCACCGCGACCAGACCCGCGACCGCGCCGGAGGCGAGGCCGAGCAGCGTCGGCTTCCTGCGGTGCGCCCACTCCACGACCATCCAAGCGACCGCGGCGGCGGCGGTGGCGACCTGGGTGTTGGCCATGGCCACGCCCGCCAGCGCGTTGGCGCCGACCGCCGAGCCGGCGTTGAAGCCAAACCATCCGACCCACAGAAGGCTGGCGCCGATCATGGTATAGACGAGGTTGTTGGGCGCCATGTTCTCGTGGCCGAAGCCGCGCCGCTTGCCGAGCACCAGCGCGCACACCAGTCCCGCCACCCCCGCATTGATGTGCACCACCGTGCCGCCCGCGAAGTCGAGCACGCCGAGCCCGCCGAGGAACCCGCCGCCCCAGACCCAGTGGGCGATCGGCGCATAGACGAAGATCGACCAGAGAACGGTGAAGAGCAGGAGCGCGGAGAACTTGAACCGTTCGGCGAACGCCCCGCAGATCAGGGCCGGGGTGATGATCGCGAAGGTCATCTGGTACATCATGTAGACGTACTCGGGGATGGTCAGGGCCGCTCCGGCGATCTGATAGGGCCGGTCCATGCCGACCCGGCGCAGCATGGCGTTCCCGAGCCCGCCCCAGACCTTGTTGGCGCCGGCGCTCGGTTCCGTCCCGAAGGCGATCGAATAGCTGCAGACGAACCACACCAGCGTCACCACCGCGGTGATGGCGAACGACTGCGCCACCGTGGCGATGACGTTCTTCTTGCGGACCATCCCGCCGTAGAAGAGCGCCAGGCCGGGGATCGTCATCATCAGGACGAGCGCGGTGGAGGTGAGCATCCAGGCGGTGTCGCCGCTGTCGATCTTCAGCGTGGCCGCGGCCGCAGGCGCGGGGCTCGTCGTCGTTGTGGGTGGTGCGGCGGCGGGCGAAGCGGCCGGGCCGGTGGCGTTGGCGGCGGCATAGCACGGCATCCAGTTACGAACGACAT
>CAXUCS010000128.1:0-6670 GCA_964249365.1 uncultured Caulobacteraceae bacterium
GCCCAGCACCGCAAGGAGGAGGCCCGCCGAGCCCGCCAGCGCCAGCGCCAGCCCGCCGTGCCAAGCCTGCGCCGCCGCGCGCGTCCCAGGCGGGAACACCGCGTCCGCCGTCAGGCGGCGGGACTGGACGGGAGGCGGGGTCACGGGCGGGGAACGCGCGTCCATACTGTGCTCAGCTTCGAGCCTAGCGGGCGCGCGCCGCCGCCGCGAGGCCCTGCACGCCACAGGCGACCGGCCGCCGGTGGAAACCGGATGGTAAGCCACCCGCGCGAGAGTAGCGGCGGGGAGGACCTTTCCGCCATGCCCTCCAGGGCCGCCGCCGCTCAGACCCCTTCGGACCCGGTGCTCCACGGCTCCGGGATGGACGAGGCCAAGCGCTCGTTCCTGCGCATGGTCAGCCACGAGCTCCGCACGCCCCTGAACTCGGTGATCGGCTTCGCCGAGATCATCTCCTGCGAGCTGCACGGACCGATCAGCGACTCCCGCTACCGCGATCATGCGGCGATCATCCGCGACAGCGGGCTGAAGCTCCTCAAGCTCGTCAACCAGGTGCTGGAGATCGCCCGGCTGGACGCGGGGGCCGCCAGCCTCGACCTGCAGCCGGAGGCGCCCGCCGTCGCGGTTCGCGGCGCGGTGCGCGGCGTCCAGGCGGACGCGGACGCTCGCGGCGTGACGATCCAGACCTGGGTGGAGGAGGGTGCGCCGCTGGTGCTGGCCGACGCGCGGGGGCTGGAGACGGCGCTCGGCAACCTCCTCCAGAACGCGGTGGCCTTCTCCCCGGAAGGCGGAACGGTCGAGGTCCGGGTGCGCGCGGGACGGAACGCGGTCCTGTTCGAGGTGCGCGACCGGGGGGAGGGCGTCTCGCCCCAAGAACTCGGCCGGCTGATGCGCCCCTTCGTGCAGGGTGAGAACGCCCTGGTGCGCCGCGCCGGGGGCGCGGGGCTCGGCCTGTCCATCGTCAGCCTGCTCTGCCGCGAGATGGGCGGGGGGCTCAGCCTGCGGTCCTCGCCGGGCAAGGGCATGACCGCACGCATCCGCCTGCCGAGCGCGCCGGCGACAGCGCCCGCGCTTGAGGCCGGGCGCGCCGCCGCCTAACTGCGCAGGCTCCGCCGCTCCACGCGCGGTTCCCCCAAGGCGCGCGATCATGACCTCTTCTATAGACGCCGAACTGGCCGAGATCGCCGAGGAGTTCGACCTCCTTGGCGACTGGGAGGAGCGGTACCGTCACATCATCGATCTCGGGCGGACGCTGCAGCCGCTCGACGGTTCCGACCGGAGCGAGGACAACCGCGTCAGGGGATGCGCCAGCCAGGTCTGGCTCGTCACGGCGCGCGAGGAGGATGGGCGGCTCGACTTCCGGGGCGACAGCGACGCCCACATCGTCCGGGGGCTGGTTGCGGTGGTGCTCCGGCTCTATTCGGGACGACGGCCGGAGGAGATCGCCGCCTTCGACGCGCCCGCGGGCTTCGCCCGGCTGGGACTGGAAGGCGCGCTGTCCGCCCAGCGCTCCAACGGGCTCGCCTCCATGGTGCAGCGCATCCGCAGGGACGCCGCCGCACCCGCCTGACGGGTCAGACGGCGCGAATGCCGGTCGGCCGTTCGTCCGACGGCGCGCCGACCAGCACGTCGTAGCCGAGGATCATGTCCACGTTGCGCCCGTCGCCGGCCAGGGGCAGCCGCAGCCAGAGCAGCGACAGGTGCGAGGCGCCGCGCCAGGACAGCGAATGAAACCCCACCGCTGGGCGGCGATCGCCCACCACGCCGTCCAGTTGCCCTCGCCAGTAGGCGACGGAGGCGTCATCGTAGACGTCCTCCAGCCGCAGCCCGGTGATCTCCCGCCCATAGACGCCGTACAGGCCGGTGCCGGCCAGCCTCAGCCGGTAATCACGCTCGGGCGCATGGAGGACGTCGATGAGGCTGACCGTCGGCAGGTGCCGCTTGAAGTCGGCCGGATCGATCTGGCGGCGGCCGGGCAGGCGCCCGCCCTCGCGCCGCGAGGCCCAGTAAGCGAACAGCTCCTCGTGCGCCCGTACCGCCGAGGCGGAGCCATTATGGTGCGGCTGCATGTCTGGAGATCCGCCCAACGCCCTGATTTGGTAGGGTTACCATCTCTTAAACTCAGGGTGTTTGGCAAGCGCCATCTCTCTGCCGCAATCCGGCTGGTGTTTCCCTGCCACACGCAACCTAAGTCGGCGTGCCGGCCGAAGGCAAACTCCTGGCGAGTTGAAGCGCTGGAGGCTTCGATCTCGGCGTAACGGGCCTCAGGCCGCCTCGTCCTCCTCCTCGCCCCCTGCAAGCGTCAGGAGGTCGGCGGGGGCCTGCTCCACCAGCTCCACCTCGCGGAGCTTCCTCTCCACGGCGCGGGTGCGCTTGCCGGCGTCGGCCACGGTGTTCTGGGCGGCGGTGAGCTGCTTGCCGAGCTTGTCCCACACGTCGCCGTACTTGCGGAACTCCGCCTTGGCCGCGCCCAGCACCTGCCAGACCTCGCTGGAGCGTTTCTCTATGGCCACGGAGCGGAAGCCCATCTGCAGGCTGTTCAGGATGGCCGCCAGCGTGGTCGGCCCGGTGACCATCACCCTGTGCTCCTGCTGCAGCGCGCTGACGAGCCCCGGGCGGCGGATCACCTCGGCGAACAGCCCCTCGGTCGGCAGGTACATGATGGCGAAGTCGGTGGAGTGGGGCGGCTGGACGTATTTGGCGCAGATCGTCTTGGCCTGGAGCCGCACCGCCCGTTCCAGCGTCGCGCCGGCCCGCTCGATCTCTTCGCCCAGGCCACCGTCCTGCGCGGCCAGCAGCCGGTCGTAGTCCTCGTGGGGGAACTTGGCGTCGACGGGCAGCCAGACAGGCGCTCCCTCGCCCTTGCCGGGCAGGCGTACGGCATACTCCACCCGTTCCGCCGAGCCGGGCTGGACCGCGACGTTGGCGGCATACTGGTCGGCGGTCAGCATGTCCTCCAGGAGCATGCCGAGTTGGACCTCGCCCCAGCCGCCGCGGCTCTTCACGTTGGTGAGAACGCGCTTGAGGTCGCCGACGCCGGTGGCGAGCGTCTGCATCTCGCCCAGCCCCTTGTGGACCAGCTCGAGCCGGTCGCTGACGAGCTTGAAGCTTTCGCCGAGCCGCTTCTCCAGCGTGCCCTGCAGCTTCTCATCCACCGTTGCGCGCATCTGCTCCAGCTTGGCCTCGTTCTCCTTCCGGAGCTGGTCTAGGCTCCCCGTCAGGGTCTCGCGGAGCTTCTCCTGCCGCTCGGCGTCCGCCCGGGTCATGGCCTCCACCCTGGCCGACACATCCTCCAGCGCGAGCTTCTGGGCGGCTTCGCCCTTCTCGGCGCGGGCCTCCAGCCGCTCCCGAAGGTCCTTCATCTGGCTGCTGGTCTCGGCCAGGCGGGTCGTCTGGGTGTGGCCGAAGCTGTCGGTGGAGTCCTTGAGCACTTGGCCGAGGCGGGTGTGGCCTTCGCCCATCTCACGGGAGAAGGAGGCGAAGCGGGTCTCGTGCAGGGTGGCGTGGCGGCCGAAGGCGTCATGGAGCTCGCCCCGAAGGGCGCGCACTTCTTCGCGGAGATCGCCCGGGGTGCGTCCGACCTGCTGCTCCAGCCGCTCCAGCCGGGCCAGGAGTTCCGGGTGGGGGGCGGGGCCCCGCCGGAGCCCTGCGAACGCCAGGGCGGCGGCGAGGAGGGCGGCCAGCAAGGTCGACGCGAGGAGGGCGATCACCATGACTCGCGCAGCCTAACGAAGTTCCCGTTTCGTTTCACTCCGCATTTTGTCGCTCCTCCTGCCTAGGTTAGCTCAGCTCCCCACCAGCCGCAGGAACTCCTGTCGCGTGCGGGGATCGTCGCGCACCACGCCGCGGAGCGAGCTGGTCACCAGCGCCGCGCCCGGCGTGTTCACGCCGCGCAGCGTCATGCAGGAGTGGCTGGCCTCCACCACGACGCCGACCCCCTTGGGCCGCAGCACGTCCTCGATCGCCTGGGCGATCTCGGCGGTCATCTTCTCCTGGATCTGCAGGCGGCGGGCGTAGCCGTTGACCACCCGCGCGAGCTTGGAGATGCCCACCACCCGGTCGGTCGGCAGGTAGGCCACGTGCGCCTTGCCGGTGACAGGCAGCATGTGGTGCTCGCAGAAGCTGACAAAGCGGATGTCCTTCAGCAGCACCAGCTGGTCGTAGCCGCCCACCTCCTCGAAGGTGCGCTCCAGGTAGGCGTGCGGGTCGGTCTCATAGCCGGCGAAGAGCTCGCGGTAGGAGCGCACCACGCGCCCGGGAGTGTCCAACAGCCCCTCGCGGTCCGGGTCGTCGCCGGCCCAGCGCAGGAGCGTGCGAACCGCGGCTTGCGCCTCCTCCGCGCTCGGGCGTCCGCCGGGGTGGGGGTGACGTGGCGGCAGGGAGCCGCTGACGTCGTCGCCGTCCTCGTCGAGCGGTCGGCGTGGGTTCATCGTCTGAAAATCCCCTGTGGCTGTGGCTGGAACGCACGAAGGGCGCGAAGGCGTCGGCGCCCCGTCCGCAGCGCGAGCCGTAAGCCGTTCGTTAACCCTAAACGGCGCAAGCGTCCTGGCGATGAGCGGGACCGAAGTTCTGGACGTGGGCCGCAGCGCCATCTGGCTGGTGATCCAGCTCGGCGCCCCGGTGATGATCGTGGGGCTGGTGGTGGGCGTGGCGATCGGCGTGTTCCAGGCGGTCACCCAGATCCAGGAGCAGACGCTCGTCTACGCTCCCAAAATCCTCGCGGTGTTCGCCACCCTCCTGGTCGCCCTGCCGCTGATGGGCGCGCTGATGAGCGGCTTCATGCGCCAGATCGCCGCCCGCATCGCCGGTCTCTGAGGGCGACCGCGCTCGCGTGGAGCACTACGCCCTCCCAGCCCAGGTCTACGGCGCGGGGCTGGTGTTCGCACGCGTCGGCGGCTTCGTGCTCCTGCTGCCGGGCGTGGGCGAGGCGGCCGTGCCCGCACGCACCCGCCTCGCCTTCGCGCTCGTCCTGTCGCTCCTGCTCTACCCCGTGGTTCGCGGCGCGCTACCCCCCGTGCCCGACACCCTGGCCGCCCTGGCCGGCGGGATCGCGCTGGAGATCGCCGTGGGCTTGGCGCTCGGCGCGCTGCTGCGCATGTTCCTCGGCGCCCTGGCGGTGGCGGGGGAGATAGTGTCGCTGCAGACCACGCTCTCCTTCGCCCAGACCACCAACCCGCTGCAGGCGCAGCCGACCGCAAGCGTGGCCGTCTTCCTGTCGCTCCTCGGGCTCACCCTGGTGTTCGCCACCGACCTCCACCAGCTCTTCATCGGCGCGCTCGCCCACTCCTACCGGTTGTTCCCGCCGGGCCGGCCGTTCCGCGTCGCCGACCTCACCACCCTGGCGGTCAGGACCTTCGGGGAGACCTTCGCGCTCGGGCTGCAGCTGGCCGCCCCTGTGATGGTCTTTGCGCTCGTCTTCAACGCGGCGCTCGGGCTGGTGGCGCGGATCATGCCGCAGTTCCAGGTCTTCTTCGCCGCCACGCCCCTGACCCTGCTCCTCGGACTGTCGGTGTTCGCGCTCAGCGTGGGCGGCGCCGGTCTGGTCTGGGTCGACCGCTTCCGCCTCTTCGCCCAAGCGCTGGCCTGACCGGACCATGTCGGACGCCCAGGACAGGGGATCACGCACCGAAGCCCCCACGGGGCGAAGGCTGGAGCAGGCGCGCGAGCGGGGCGATGTCGCCAAGTCGCCGGAGGTCGCCTCCACCCTCGCCCTGGCTGCGGCGGGCGCGGTGACGCTCTGGAACGGCGCAAGCCTGGCGCGGAGCCTGGCGGGGGCGCTGACCCCGTTCCTGGCTCACCCGGACGCCATCGACCTTTCCGCGCAGGGCGCGATGGCGGTGCTGCACGCCGCGGCGGGGGCGGCGAGCCCCGCCTTCCTCGTGCTAGGCGCCGCCGCGGCCGCAGGGGTCGCGGGCAACCTCCTGCAGACCGGGGTGGTCTTCGCACCGGCCAAGCTCCAGCCCAATTTCGGCAAGCTGAACCCGCTGACCGGGCTCGGCGCGGTGTTCGGCGTAGACGGCCTGATCGGCTCCGGCCGGAGCCTGGCCAAGCTGATCGCCATGACGGTCGTGGCCGTCGCCGTCCTGCGCCCGGAGGCGTCGACGCTCGCGGGGCTGACGTGGCTTGATCCCGTGGCCATCCTGCCGGTGGCGAACGGCATGCTGCGGCGGCTCCTGGTAGCCGGCCTCCTCGTCTTCGGCGTCTGCGCGGGCCTGGACGTCGTGGTCCAGCGGATGCGCTTCTCCGAACGGCTGAAGATGAGCCGGGAGGAGATCAAGCAGGAGACCAAGGACAGCGAAGGCGACCCCCACCTCAAGGCGAAGAGGAAGCAGCAGCGCATGGCCAAGGCCAGGAAGCGGATGATCGCGGAAGTGCCCAAGGCCACCATGGTGATCATGAACCCCACCCACTATGCGGTGGCGCTGCGCTACGTGCAGGGCGAGACGCCCGCGCCGCTGTGCGTCGCCAAGGGGCTGGACGCGGTGGCCCTGAAGATCCGCGAGATCGCCGAAGCGCACCACATCCCGGTGATCGAGGAGCCGCCGCTGGCGCGTGCGCTCTATGCGGTGGTGGACGTGGACGAGACCATCCCGCGCGAGCACTATCAGGCGGTGGCCAAGATCGTCGGCTTCGTGCTGGGGGCCGGGCGGCGCCGGGCGCGCCCGCTCAGGAC
>CAXUCS010000129.1:0-971 GCA_964249365.1 uncultured Caulobacteraceae bacterium
ATGCTGCCGGGGGTGCGATCCTGGCCGTGGGCGGGGCGAAGCGAGGTGCTGCGGGCGGTGTCGGCGATCGTGAACGCCACCTCCGCTGGACTGGAGAACACGCCGGCGCTCGACCTGCCGCTCGAAGCGGCGCGGCCCGGCACGGTGGGTATGGACATGGTCTACAAGCCTCTGCAGACCCCATTGCTTCGGCAAGCCGACGTGCTCGGTCTGCCAAGGGTGGACGGTTTGGCCATGCTGATCGGGCAGGCGCGGCCCTCTTTCCAGGCCTTCTATGGCATGAGGCCGCCGCCGGAGGTGGACGTGCGCGCTCTGGCGTTGCGGGCGCTGGGGGCGATGCGGTGATCCTGATCGGACTGACCGGCTCCATCGGCATGGGCAAGTCCACCACCGCGGCCCTGTTCGCCGAGGCTGGGGCGCCGGCCTACGACGCCGACGCCGCCGTCCACGCCCTCTATGCGGCGGGCGGCGCGGCCGCCCCGCTGCTGGGCGCCCTGTTCCCGGACGCCGTCGCCCCGGACGGCGCGGTGGACCGCGCCGCGCTTAGCCGCCGGATCAAGGCCGACTCGGCGGCGCTCCCGGCCCTGGAGGCCGTGGTGCATCCGCTTGTGGCCGCGGGCCGCACCCGCTTTCTCCGGGAAGCGGAGGAGGCCGGGGCTCGGGCGGTCGTGCTGGACATCCCGCTCCTCTACGAGACCGGCGGCGAGGCCGCTGTGGACGTGGTGGTGGTGGTGAGCGCGCCGGCCGCGGTACAGCGGGCGCGGGTGCTCGCCCGGTCCGGCATGGACGAGGACAAGCTCGCACTCCTCCTCGCCCGTCAGACCCCCGACGCCGACAAGCGCGCGCGAGCCGACTATGTGGTCGACACCGGCTCCGGCCTCCCTCGTGCGCGAGAACAGGTGCGCGCCATCCTGGCGCAGCTGTTGCAAGCCGGCGGCCCGCCGACGTAGAGCCCCTGCCCGCCCGCCGGG
>CAXUCS010000129.1:981-6659 GCA_964249365.1 uncultured Caulobacteraceae bacterium
CCATTAGGGTCCGCGCCCGTTCCCTCCCGACGGTCTTTGCCCCAAAAGGTCCAATACGTGTCCACGCCCACCGCCCTCGTCAAGGTCATGATCGACGCCGCCCGCAAGGCCGGCCGCAAGCTCGCCCGCGACTTCGGCGAAGTGGGGGAGCTGCAGGTTTCGAGGAAAGGTCCCGCCGACTTCGTCTCCGCCGCCGATCTCCGCGCCGAGGAAACGGTGTTCGAAGAGCTTTCCAAGGTGCGCCCGGGGTATGGATTCCTGGGTGAGGAGAAGGGGCTGGTGGAAGGGTCCGACAAGACCCACACCTGGATCGTCGACCCGCTGGACGGCACCACCAACTTCCTCCACGGCATCCCCCACTTCGCCGTCAACATCGCGCTGGAGCGCGACGGCGAGGTCGTGGCCGCAGTGACCCACAACCCGGCCACCAATGACACCTTCTGGGCCGAGCGCGGCAAGGGCGCCTTCAACAACGACAGGCGGCTGCGCGTGGCCGCCCGCCGTCGGCTGGAGGACTGCCTGTTCGCCACCGGCATCCCCTTCATGGGCAAGCCCGGGCATGGCCAGTTCCTCAAGGAGCTGCACCAGATGTCGGGACGGGTGGCGGGGGTGCGTCGCTTCGGCTCCGCCGCGCTCGACCTCGCCTGGGTCGCGAGCGGTCGCTACGACGGCTACTGGGAGCGCGACCTGAAGCCCTGGGACGTGGCGGCCGGCGTGCTCCTGGTCACCGAGGCCGGGGGCAAGGTCACGGCCGTGGACGGGGGCGCGTTCGACCTCCACCACCCCAGCATCTGCGCCGCCAGCCTCGAACTCCACCCGCTTCTCGCCGAGCGGATCAGGGCCGCGGGCTGACGCGACGTCCGGCGCGCTGGACCCGAAGTGCGAAGCGCCTCATCTAACGTCTCATGGCGCGCGAGATCGTCCTGGACACCGAGACCACCGGCATCGACCCGAAGTCGGGCCACCGGGTGATCGAGATCGCCTGCATAGAGGTGGAAGACCTGCTGCCCACCGGCGCCCACTTCCACCGCTACATCGACCCCGAGCGCGACGTCGATCCGGATGCGGAGAAGGTGCACGGGCTGTCGCGCGCCTTCCTCCACGGCAAGCCGCGCTTCGCCGACGCGGCCATCTGCGAGCAGTTCCTCGACTTCGTGGCCGACGCCACCCTGGTGGCCCACAACGCCGCCTTCGACCGCGGCTTCATCAACCACGAGCTGGAGCGCTGCGGCCGCATCGCCCTGCCGGAGGCGCGCTGGCGCTGCACCTACGAGCTGGCGAAGAAGCGCTTTCCCGGCATGTGGAACTCGCTGGATGCGCTCTGCAAGCGGTTCAAGATCTCGCTGGCCGAGCGCGAGAAGCACGGCGCGCTGATCGATACCCGCCTCCTGGCCATGGTCTATCTTGAGCTGCAGGGCGGCAAGGAGCGCGGGCTCGACTTCGCCCCGCTCGCCGGGCCGCAGGGGAGCGAGACGGTGTCGCGGGCCGGCGGCTACGGCCCCCGCCCTCGCCCGCTCGCGCCGCGCTCCACCGCCGAAGAGCGCGAGGCCCACGCCGCCTTCCTCGGAGCCGTCCTGAAGGACAAGGCTCTCTGGCGTACGCTGGGTCTGCCGCTGGGCGCGTGATCGTCCGTCCTCGCTCGACAGCTCGGCCCTAGCCTGGCCGCGACGACTTCTCTTCGATCCCGGATCGTCCTTCGCGGGCTTTCAGCTTCGCGGCGACGGCGTCAAGCGGCACGCCGGAGGCGGCCATCAGCACCAGCCAGTGATAGAGGAGGTCGGCGCTCTCGGCGGCGAGCGCGTCTCCGTCGCCGCCCACCGCGGCGATCACCGTCTCCACGGCTTCCTCGCCGAACTTCCTGGCGCAGCGCTCCACACCGTCGGCGAGCAGCCTGGCCGTCCAGGACGAGGCAGGATCGTCGCCTCGGCGGCTCTCCACCGTGGCGGCCAGGCGGGCGAGGACCTCGCAAAGGTGTTCCGCGCTCACGGCCGGACCTCGCGTCGCACGGGAAGGCCGGCCTCGGCGAGCGCGGCCTTCGCGTCGGCGATTGAGACCTCCCCGAAATGGAAGATGGAGGCGGCGAGGACGGCCGAGGCGCCTCCATTGCGGACCGCCTCCACCAGGTGCGCCGCCCTGCCCGCGCCGCCCGAGGCGATCACCGGGACCGGGACTTGGTCGCTGAAGCGCCGCAGGAGCGCGGTGTCGTAGCCGCTCTTCACCCCGTCCCGGTCCATGGAGGTGAGTAAGATCTCGCCCGCACCCTTATCCACCGCGGTCGCCGCATAGTCGAGCGCGTCGAGCCCCGTCGCACGCCGGCCGCCGTAGGTGAAGACCTCCCAGCGTCCGGGTGCGACCGCCTTGACGTCCACCGCAGCGACCACGCACTGCGCCCCGAAGGCGTCGGCGCAGGCTGCGATGAGGTCGGGGTTCTCCACCGCGGCAGTGTTCACCGCCACCTTGTCGGCCCCCGAGCGCAGGAGGCGGCGCGCATCGTCCACGCTACGGACTCCTCCGCCTACCGACAATGGCATGAAACAGGCCTCCGCAGTGCGGGCGATGATCTCGTAGGTCGCGGCGCGCCCGTCGGATGAGGCGGTGATGTCCAGAAACATCAGCTCGTCGGCGCCTGCCACGTCATAGGCACGGGCCTGCTCGACCGGATCGCCCGCGTCGCGGAGCGCCAGGAAGTTCACGCCCTTCACCACGCGCCCGTCCTTGACGTCCAGGCAGGGGATGACGCGGACCTTGAGCATGGCGGTGGGCTCAGTCCAGCGCGGCGGCGAGCGCCTGACGGGCGTCGAGCCGGCCTGTGTAGAGCGCCTTGCCGAGCACCGCGCCGGCGATGGAGGCCCCCTCCCGGCGCTTCAGCCGGGCGATGTCCTCCAGCCCCGCGACGCCGCCGGATGCGATCACGGGGATCGAGACCGCATCGGCGAGCGCCCCGATCTCCTCCACATTGACGCCGGTGAGCGTGCCGTCGCGGCCGATGTCGGTGACGATCACCGCCGCGACCCCGGCGTCCTCGAAGCGGCGGGCGAGGTCGACGGGCGTGACCTCGGAAGTTTCCACCCAGCCGGCGGTCGCCACGCGGCCGTCGCGTACGTCGATCGCCACCGCGACTTGTTCGGGGAAGTCCTGGGCCGCCTGGCGCACCAGGGCGGGGTCGCGCACCGCGGCGGTGCCCACGATCACCCGGCTGATCCCCGCTTCGATCCAGCGGATGATGTCGGCCGCCGAGCGCACGCCGCCGCCGAGCTGCACCGGGATCGCGACCGCCTCCAGTATAGCCGCAACGGCCGGCGAGTTCACTGCCCGCCCCTCCACCGCGCCGTCCAGGTCCACCACGTGCAGCCAGCTGAAGCCTTCATGGGCGAAGCGGCGGGCCTGGTCGGCCGGGTCGTCGTTGAAGACCGTGGCCTGGTCCATGTCGCCCCGCACGAGGCGTACGCACTGGCCGCCCTTCAGGTCGATCGCCGGATAGAGGATCAAGGCCGCCACTCCAGGAAGCGCGCGATCAGCCGCAGGCCCTGCGCCTGCGACTTCTCCGGGTGGAACTGCACGCCGGCGACATTGCCCTGCGCCACCGCCGCGGCGAAGTCGCCGCCGTAGTCGGTCCGGGCGATCACGCTTCCCGGGTCACGGGGCGCGAAGGCGTAGGAGTGGGTGAAATACATCTGCGGCGCGTCCAGGCCCTCGAACAGCGGATGGGCCGTGGGCTCCACGTCGTTCCACCCCACGTGCGGCAGCTTGAGCGACGGGTCGGCGGGCTGGAGCGGGCGGACCTCGCCCGCCACCCAGCCCAGCCCCGCACGTTCGCCGAACTCCAGGCCGCGCGTAGCCAGGAGCTGCATGCCGACGCAGACGCCGAGGAAGGGAACGCCGCGGGCCTGCACCGCCTGCGTCATCGCCTCCACCAGCCCGCTGCGGGCTTCCAGCGCGTCCATGCAGGCGGCGAAGGCGCCCACCCCCGGCAGCACCAGCCGGTCGGCGAGCGCGACCACCTCCGGCTCGGCGGTGACCACAACCTCGGCGCCTGCCGCGGTAGCCTCCGCGGCGCGGACCAGCGCCTTCTCGGCCGAGCGGAGATTGCCCGAGCCGTAGTCGATCAGGGCGACGGTCGGCATGGACGGTTCAGAGCACGCCCTTGGTGGAGGGGACGGCGCCGCCCGTCTTCGGATCGAGCTCCACCGCCTGGCGGAGCGCGCGGGCCAGGGCCTTGAACCCGCTTTCGGCGATGTGGTGGCTGTTGACGCCGTAGAGCGTCTCCAGGTGCACGCAGGCTCCGGCGTTCATCGCAAAGGCGTGGTGGAACTCGCGAAACAGCTCGGTGTCCATCTCGCCGATCTTGTCGCGCGGGAAGTCGACCTTCCATATCAGATAAGGCCGGTTGGAGAGATCGACGGCGCAGCGCGTCAGCGTCTCGTCCATGGGCACATACGCATGGCCGAAGCGGCGCACGCCCTTGAACCCGTCCAGCGCCTGCCTGAAGGCTTGGCCGAGCACGATGCCGGTGTCCTCAACCGTGTGGTGCATGTCGATGTGGAGGTCGCCGCGGGTCTCCACCTCCAGGTCGATCCCGCCATGACGGGCGAAGCCTTCCAGCATGTGGTCGAAGAAGCCGATCCCGGTCGAGAGCGTCGAGGCGCCGGTCCCGTCCAGGTCGAGGCGGACGCGGATCTGCGTCTCGCGGGTGTCGCGGCGCACCTCGGCGGTGCGATGTGCGGCGGGCAGGGACCCGTCGGCCATGGGCTGTCCTCCTTCGGCCTCCGCCTAGATCAGATGCTCCGCCGCCGCCAGCGCCTTGAGCGGGGTCTGAGGCCGCGGGCCGTAGTGGCTGACCACCTCCGCCGCCGCCAGCGCGCCGAGGCGCCCGCACGCCGCCGAGTCGAGTCCGCGTGCGAGGCCGTAGAGCACGCCGGCGGCGTACTGGTCGCCGGCGCCGGTGGTGTCCATCACCTTGGCGACCGGCGCCGCGGCGATCGCATGGGTGCGCCCGCCGGTCACGATCACCGAACCTTCCGCGCCCCGGGTCACCACGGCCGTGGTGACCTTGTCGGCAAGCGCCTGCACCGCCGCCTCGAAGCCGCCGCCCTGGCAGAGGGCGATGGCCTCCGCCTCGTTGGCGAAGACGATGTCGGTATCGCGCGCGATGAAGCCGAGCAGCGCGTCGCGGTGGCGCTCCACCACGAAGGCGTCCGACAGCGAGAGCGCCACCCGCCGGCCGGCCGCCCGGCCGGCGGCGGCAGCCTTGGCGAAGGCTTCCCGGGCGGCGGGCGGGTCGAAAAGGTAGCCCTCCAGGTAGAGGATTTCGGCCGAGGCGATCAGGGCCTCGTCTACGTCGGCGGGGCCGAGCGCGCTGGCCGCGCCGAGGTAGGTGCACATGGTGCGCTGCCCGTCGTCGGTGACGTTGACGAGGCAGCGCCCGGTGCCCTCGCTCCCGGAGAGCGGGGTCGGTTGGAAGTGCACGCCGATGGCGGTGATGTCGTGTCGGAACACCGCCCCCAGCGCGTCCGCCGCCACCTTGCCGACGTAGGCCGCCCGGCCGCCGAGGCTCGCCACCCCCGCCACCGTGTTGCCGGCCGACCCGCCGGACGCCTCCACGCCCGCGGCCATGCGGCCGTAGAGGCTGCCGGCGCGGCCGGCGTCGATCAGCATCATGGCGCCCTTGGCCAGCCCCG
>CAXUCS010000130.1:0-6552 GCA_964249365.1 uncultured Caulobacteraceae bacterium
CTGGCGCTCAGCGGTTGTGACCTGGCGACGCCCTACGTGCGTCCTCCAACGCCGGTCCCCGCGGCCTGGCCCATGGTAGAGGGCGCCCCGCCACCCAGCCTCGCCCCGGATCGATCGCCGCTGATCAGGGACGCCCGGCTGCGCCGGCTGGTGGAACGCGCCCTCGTCACCAACCGCGACCTGCGCGCCGCGCTCGCCAGCGCCGCCTCCGCACGGGCGCAGTCCCAGGTCCAGCATTCGCAGGCGCTGCCGACGCTGGTCGCCGAGGCCGGAGCGTCGGTCTCGCCGGTCGGTTCGGACTCGGAGCTGGAGGGCCAGGGCTATTTCGCCCAGCTCGGCGTGAACAGCTTCGAGCTGGACCTCTACGGCCGGCTGAGGAACCTGAGCCGCTCCGCCTTCGAGAGCTACCTCTTTACCTCGGAGGGCCTGCGCGCCGCGCGCCTGACCGTGACGAGCCAGGTCCTGGACGCCGCCATCGCCGTGGCCGCCGACAAGGACCTGCTCGCCGTGGCTCGCAACACCGCGGCCAGCGGAGAGCGGGCGCTGCGGCTGACCCGGTCGCTGTCCACCGCGGGCCTCGCCTCCGGCATCGACGTGCAGAACGCCGTGACCATCCTGGAGCAGGCGCGCTCCGATGAGGAGGACGCCGTCGCCCGCGTGGCCCAGGACCTCGACGCCCTGCAGCTCGCGGTCGGCGCGCCCGTCGACCCCGCGGAAGCGCCGCAATCGCTGAACGAGCTCGACCCTGGCCTCGGCGACGTCCCGGCGGGCCTGTCCTCGGACGTCCTGCTGCAGCGTCCCGATGTGCTGCAGGCCGAACACCAGCTGCGCGCGGCCGGCGCCCAGATCGGCGCCGCCCGCGCCGCCTTCTTCCCCACCCTGACGCTGACCTCGGGCGTCGGCCTGGCCAGCGAGGCGCTCAGCTCCTTTCTCACCGGCGGCGCGTTCAGCGTCTCGCTGGCGCCCACGGTCAGCGTGCCGCTTCTCGGCGGCCCGGTGAAGGGGAACCTGGCCTACGCCAAGGCGCAGCGGGCGCTGGCGCTGGCCAATTACGAGAAGGCCGTCCAGACCGCCTTCCGCGAGGTGGCGGACGGTTTGGCGCGCCGGGCGACCATCGACCGCCAGCGGGTCGCCCAGGGGCGGCTGGTGCAGGCCTCGAACCGCGGCTTCCAGCTGGCGATCGCGCGCTATCGCGCGGGCGAGGGCAGCTTCCTGACCTCGCTGGTCGACCAGCGCACGCTGTACGCCGCCCAGCAGACCCAGGTCGCCACCCTGCGGCTGGACCTGCAGAACCGGGTGGCGCTCGCCATCGCGCTTGGAGAGGACGCCTGAGCCCAAGCGGGAGCCGCTCCGTCAGGACTTCAGCAGCGCCTTGACCCTGGCGAGGTAGGTCGGGCCGATGCGGACCTCGCCGCCGTCGGCCAGGAGCGCGCTCCAGCCATTCAGCCCGTCGCAGCGCAGGCCCTCCAGCATGTCCCGCCGCACGATCACCGAGCGGCGCAGGCGGATGAAGCTTGCGGGGTCGAGCTTCTGCTCCAGCCGCGCCATGGCCTCGTGCAGCAGGTAGCTGCGCTCCGGCGTGAACAGCCGGACGTAGTCGTCCTCCGCCTCGATCCGATCGATCTTGCAGACCGGCACCTTGCGCATCTCGCCGCGGTACGGCGCCCAGATCGCCTGGATGAAGGCGGGCTGGTCCGGGACCCCGCCCGTCGCAGGCGGCGCGGCCGGGCGCAGCCGTTCGGGGCGTCGCACCCGTTCGATCGCCTTGCCCAGCCGTTCGCCCGAGATGGGCTTCAAGAGGTAGTCCACCGCATCGAGATCGAAGGCGGCCACGGCGTGCCGGTCGTAGGCGGTGCAGAACACCACCGCCGGGCGGCTCGCCCCGACCTCCATCATCCGGGCGACGCCCAGTCCGTCCAGGCCGGGCATGGCGATGTCCATCAGCATCAGGTCCGGTGAAAGGCTCCGCGCCAGCTCCAGCGCCTCCTCCCCCGTCGCCGCCTGGCCGATCACCGCCACGTCCGATCGCGCCTCGCACAGGATGCGCAGCCGGGTGCGGGCCGGCGGTTCGTCGTCGACGATGAGGACGCGGAGCCGTTCAGGCGCCACCCGCAGCGCCTTCCAGCGGGCGGGCGGGACCATCGAGCGGCAAAGTGATCTTAGTGAAGAAGCCCTGCGGCCCTCGCGGGCCGTACTCGCACAGCGCCTGCGTCCCAAAGCGCAGCGCCAGGCGGGAGACGACGTTGGCCAGGCCCACGCCGTGGCCGCCCGCGGCCGGGCCGCTCGGCCCGTCGTTCTCCGCCAGGATGTGCAGGAGGTTCCGCTCCGTCCAGGCCGACAGGTTCAGCCGCATCGGGCCTGTGGACCGCGCCACCCCGTGCCGCACGCTGTTCTCCACGACGGGCTGCAGCAGGAGCGCGGGCACCCGCGCGGCGCCCGCGGCGTCGGAGACGGCGGTGTCGACCCTCAGCCGGTCGCCGAACCGCACCTGCTCGATGCCGAGGTAGCGGCGCTGCAGCTCCATCTCCTCGGCCAGGGTGATGTCCTCCGAGGCGTCCAGCGACAGGGTCGTCCGCATGAAGGAGGCCAGCGCGTCGACCATGTGGTCGGCGCCGGCGATGTCGCCGTCAAGCATCAGGCCCGATACGGTGTTCAAGGTGTTGAACAGGAAGTGCGGGTCGAGCTGGTAGCGCAGCGCCCGCAGCTCCGCGGTGCGCGCCGCGGCCTCCGCCACCGCCGTGCGGCGGAGCAGGTCCTGGGTCTGCAGCGCGTTGGACACCGCCGTGTAGAGGATCGCCCAGGCGGAGAAGACGAAGTAGTTTTCCACCACCGAATGCACGATCTGGCCGATCAGGCTGGCGTGCAGCTCCGTCTGCGCCGCCATGGCCGAGATGAAGTCCGGCGGCGCGAACACAACCATGACGTTGTAGTTGATGACCGATAATAGCGTCGCCGGCGCCATGGCGCAGAGCAGCGCCGCGGTCACCCGCAACCGAAACGGCGCTCCTTCCAGTCTGCGAAGATAGAAGTACACGACCCCGGACAGCACTACGGCGACCACGGCGGTGAGCAGGTGCCGCTCGATCAGCATCAGCGGCCGGGGGAACCCGAACACCACACAGCGGATCACCGCCAACGCCAGATAGAGCCCCCACGCCGCCCCCGCCGACCCGAGCGCGAACATTACGCTCGCCTTGCCAAGACCTTGCGGCCGCTGCGGAGGGGCCTGGGTGAGGAGCATACCGACTTAGTTATCCTGTCTCGCGCGCGTAAACGAGCGCTGGAGCAAGATATTAGACCGGATCCTTGAAGCGTTCCATCTTGCAAGGTCGGATGCAAAAGGCAGCTTACCCGCAGGACCACCCTGAAGCGGCCGGCTTCCTACGCAGTGACGCGGTCAGCTAGGCTTGCGGAGCCGACGAGCGGGTCCGATCTGGAGCAAGACGCGAACGTCCACTCCCCCTCGACACCTGTCATGAGCTCGGCGCTCCAGCGGCTCGGACCGTCGCCGCAAATGTCGCGCAAGTGGAGCAAGCGGCATGTCGGCCAGGGCGCGTCGCTCGCTGCGTGTGGTCACTTCCATGTCGTGGCTGGGACGCGGAGTTTACGGTCGTTAGGGTGCTGGAAGGCCGGCGGAGGGAGCGCAGGGTGTACGCGGAGGCGCTGCTGAAGGCCCAGGCCACGACGCCTGCCGGCACCAGGCTGTCGCTTGCGAGCGCATGGGCGCCCGCCGCGTCCCACCCGCTCGAGGTCCGCCTGCGTGCTCTGGATCGGCGCCCCTCCAGTCTGCGTGCGTACGTCCCGGGCGCGATCGGCATCGCCTTGGGCGGGGTGGCGCTCGCGGCGTCGTCTGGGCGCTCACGCCCAATCCGCAGGTCCGGGGGAGCGCCGCCTTCCTACAGGCGGCCGGTCCGCCGCCGCCCGCCCGATCCGGGCCAAGCTGAAGCCCCGGCGCACCGACGCGCTCCGGCAGCCGATCCTCCTTCCTACCGGCCTTTCGACCCCTCTTGCAGGGAGTGCGGACCCATGCCTGCAGAGTTCCCTACAAGAGGCGGTTGTAAGCCGCGCTGGCGCGAGTGGGCCATGGCGACGACGCCAGTCGCGGCATTGTCCTGGCTGGCGGCCGTGCTCATCCTGGTCGTGAAGGACCAGCTCGCGCTCATCCGCCGAGGCCGCCGACCCCCGCCGAGGCGGCGGCGGCCACACCTACCGCCCGAGCCCACTGGAAGCGCGTCTACCTCAAGCTCCAAGAGCGCCTGGAGCCTTGGCAGCCGCGCCCGCCCGAGCTCGGGGCGGTGTGGTCGACGCGTACCGGCGAGATCTGCGGGCTGGTCGACCAGTGGCACACAGGGGTGGATTACGTGACCCGCTTCTACACGGTGGGCGACCGCGTCCGGCTCCGCGACGCCAACCTGCGGCTCTACGTCCGCAGCTGGTCCCGATGCATGATGGACCCCTACGTCGTGCTGCACCCGGGCAGCGACGCCGAGGGGCTCTGCGCCAGCGCGACCGGACGGCGCGACTGGGGCCGACTGTGCCCGGGCGCACGGGAGGCCCTTCAACCATGACCTGCCCGCGCGCCAGTTGGCTGGACCGGATCACCCATCCCCCGAGGGAGAGCATGACTGTGAGCACACTCACCCGCGTCTTCGCCGATGCAGCCGCTCCGCAGAAAGCCGTCTTCATCCTGCTCGTCGTCGCCTTAACCGCGGCGCTCGCGGGGATAGCGATCGGCCTGTCCAGACGCTCCCCGACACCGTCATGGCGGCGGGGAATGGCCCACCTCAGATGCGCTGGGCCCTTGCTCGGCCTCCTTACAGCTGGCCTGAACGGCCTGCACATGGCCCAGACGATCTAGCGCCTGCCGCACGTCCCGACCCTGAAGGACCTCGCTCCGGGCATCTCGGAGGTGTCCGCACTCCTCAACCTCGGCGCGCTGGTCGGCCTCTGCGCCGCCTTGGCTTGTCTTCTGCTCGACAGGCCCGGCGAACGGGTCAGGACGCGATCTCCTGCTTGCCGGCGACATGCCTGCCTCTCTGAATGAGATGGCTTGTAGAGCCGCGAGAGTTCCTTGGCGCTGGCGTGTGGGAAGAGATTGGGAGGCTCGGCTGCGATCCCCGCCGACGACGCGCGGGTCTGGCAGAACACTAAAACGGGGCTTGCGCGGGAGCCATGGCAAGGGCGTTGGCTGAAGGCAGCTTGCGGCCCAAGAGCTGCGCTACCGTGAGTAGTTTAGATAGACCAGTCTCGGCATATAGAAGATCGTCGAGGATCAAAGTTGTTCCGCACCGAACGCAGTCGGTTTCTTCGGTCGCGTAACCACAGACGGCGCAGGCTCCCTCGAAATCGACGAAGGCTTCCGCCCCGCAGGCGGGGCAGGTGTAGATTGGTCCGCTCGCACCTTCATCCTTCGTTCGCAAATAGGCGTCGGCTGAAAGACTTTCTTCTAGGGCCACCTCGATCACAACCTGCAGCTCGGGGGAGACGCCGCACGCGCGACAGGTTCGGGTCACGTGCTCCTGGGAGGTGAAGTGGGGCTCGGTCTGCGCGATCAAGCCCGAGCCGCAGGCAGGGCAGGCAAAGACCGAGCCGCGCACCGTTCCGACTGCCATGCGACCTCGCGCAAGGTCGCCACGCATCGGTTCAGCTCCTCCTGGTAGAGCTGAGTGGTGGTCAGCATGATCTGCCAGGCTTCACCGAGCCGCTCTGCGGGGCTTTCGTCGGTCTGGCGGAAGAGGTCGGACACCAGCGGGAACACCGTAGCGATCGCCTCCCGGATCGCTGCGTCGGCTTGGTCCGAGTAGCGGTGCTCGATGTCGTTGCGGACGCGGTTGAGCGTACGAAGCTGGCCCGCATCGGCTCGTATCCCGAAGTCCTTGAAACGGCGCTCAAGGGTCTGAAAGTCGACGGTCTGCGCGCCGTCCTGAACATACTCGACACCGCCTTCACCGTCAGGGACTGGCCTATAACGGGCACCGATCACCTCGTCGGGATCCGCCTCGGGTGCCGCGCAAACCAGAGCTTCTTTCGCTAGCAGAAGGGTACCAGCGTAGAAATTGCGGACGGCCGACAAGGTCCGCCGCGCCGTGTTCGCGGAATAGTCCTCGACCCCCAGTTGGAGCGAGGCGACGGCGTTCGCGAGCAATGCAGACATGGCGTTGTCTAGGGTGTGATGGTGGTCTCGAAAGCGGCCGTCCCCCCGCGAGATTATAGCAGGGAATCGGCCCGGCGGGACCTTGAGCGCGTGACGGCGAAAGGTCGCCTTTCTGGAGCACGGGTCATGTCCGTTGAGGGCGCTGAGCGCAGGTCAGCGGCTCCGTCTCTCCCCCGGGCTTGGCTGTTGGCAAGCGGACGCGATGAACAGCCGAGGAGGTAAGTCGCGAACCGGTGATCATCGAGGCTGTCCCGCGTCGTACCGCTGACGGGCGTCCTCGATGCTGCCAACGCGGCCAAGCGCCCAGCCCGCAAGGGCGCGCACCGGCCCCAGCACCTCCCGTCCCAGGTCGGTGAGGGCGTAGTCGACGCCGGGCGGCTTGGTCGGGATCGTCGTGC
>CAXUCS010000131.1:0-6543 GCA_964249365.1 uncultured Caulobacteraceae bacterium
CGGGCGGCGAAGGCGAGGACGGCGACGACGGCCTGGGCGGCGCGGCGCCGCGACCCGCCGGGCTGCACCGGCCGGCTCGGGCCAGCGCCTTTCGCACGTGTCCTGGTCCGGCCCGTGAGGGCGCTCAATGCGCCTCGTCCCAGTTCGGCGCGGCGCGGGCGTCCACCGTCAGCGGCACCGACAGGGCCACCGCCGGTTCGGCGGCGCGGCCCATGATCTCGGCGGCGAGTGCGCGCAGGCGGTCGGCCTCCTCCGCCGGCGCCTCGAACACGAGCTCGTCGTGCACCTGGAGGAGCATGCGCGACTTCAGCCCCGCGGCCTTCAGTGCGACGGGCATACGGATCATGGCGCGTCGGATGATGTCGGCGGCGGCGCCCTGGATCGGCGCGTTGATGGCCGCGCGCTCGGCGAACTGGCGCTGGCCCATGGCCTTGGCGCGGATGTCGGGGATGTTGATCTTGCGCCCGAAGAGCGTGGTGACGTAGCCATGCTCGCGCACGAAGGCGCGCGTCCTGTCCATGTAGACGCGGATGCCGGGAAAACGCTCGAAATAGGTGCGGATGTAGGCCCCGGCCTCGTCCTGCGGGATGCCGAGCTGGTTGGAGAGGCCGAAGGCCGAGATGCCGTAGACGATGCCGAAGTTGATCGCCTTGGCCCGGCGGCGGATCAGCGGGTCCATGCCCTCCACCGGCACGCCGAACATCTCCGAGGCCGTCATGGCGTGGATGTCCTGGCCCTTGCGGAAGGCCTCCTTGAGCTGGGGAATGTCGCCGATGTGGGCGAGCAGGCGGAGTTCGATCTGGGAATAGTCGGCCGAGACGATGACGTGGCCGGGCTCGGCGATGAAGCAGGTGCGGAGCTTTCTGCCCTCCTCCGTCCTGACCGGGATGTTCTGCAGGTTCGGGTCGGAGGAGGAGAGGCGGCCCGTCGTGGTGGAGGCCAGCGAGAAGGAGGTGTGGACGCGGCCCGTGCGCTCGCTGATCGCGGTGACCAGCGCGTCGGCGTAGGTGTTCTTCAGCTTGGAGATCTGGCGCCAGTCCAGGATCGCGCGCGGGAGGGCGTGCCCCTGCAGGGCGAGGTCCTCCAAGACCTTCACGTCGGTGGACCAGGCGCCGGTGGCCGTGCGCTTGGCGCCGGGCAGGCCCTGTTCGCCGAACAGCACGTCGCCGATCTGCTTGGGGCTGCCGAGGTTGAAGGGATGGCCGGCCAGTTCGTGGGCGCGGCCCTCCGCCTCCACCATCTTGATCCCGAACTCGTGGGACAGGGTGCGCAGCCGGTCGGGGTCGACCTTCACCCCGGCGCACTCCATCGTCGCCAGCACGTGCGGCATGGGCCGCTCCAGCGTCTCGTAGACGGTGGCGAGGCGCTCGCGCACCAGGCGGGGCTTCAGCACGTGGTGGAGGCGCAGCGTCACGTCCGCGTCCTCCGCGGCGTAGGCGGTGGCGGGCTTCAGCTCCACCTGGGCGAAGCTGACCTGCTTCCTGCCGATGCCCGCCACCTGCTTGAATGGGATCGGGCGGTGGCCGAGATGACGTTCGCTGAGCTCGTCCATGCCGTGCAGGCCGAGCCCCGCGTCCAGCACGTAGCTCATCAGCATGGTGTCCTCGACGGGCGCGACGTGCACGCCATAGCGGCTCATCACCGCGATGTCGTACTTGGCGTTCTGCGCCACCTTGAGGACCGCGGGGTCCTCCAGGAGGGGTTTGAGCCGCTCCACCGCCTCCTCCAATCCGAGCTGATGCCAGTGCTCGCGCTCGGAAAGCTCCAGCCCCGCCGCCGCGCAGTGGCCGAGCGGGATGTAGGCCGCCTCGCCGGGCGTGATCGCCAGCGAGATGCCGCACAGCCCCGCGTTGGAGCAGCTGAGCGCGTCCGTCTCCGTATCGAAGGCCACCACACCCGTTTCGAAGGCGCGCGCGATCCAGAGGTCCAGCGTCTGCAGGTCCTGGATGCAGACATAGGTCTCGGGGTCGATCTTCACCGCCTCGCCGACGGTGGGTGTCGCGGCCGTGGGCTGTACCGGCGGCGCGGGGATGCCCGCCACCTCGCCGACGCGGCGCGCCAGGCCACGGAAGGTCATCTCGTCCAGGAAGGCGGAGAGCACCTTGGGGTCGGGCGCACGTACGGCGAAGTCGGCCACGGGAAAGGGTACGGGCGCGTCGTCGGCCAGCGTCACCAGCTGGCGGGAGACCAGCACCTGCGCCTTGTGGGTCAGGAGCGTCTCGCGGCGCTTGGGCTGCTTGATCTCGCCCGCGCGCTCAAGGAGCGTATCGAGGTCGCCGAACTCCGCCAGCAGCTGGACGGCCGTCTTTATCCCGATGCCTGGGGCGCCCGGCACGTTGTCGACGCTGTCACCGGCGAGCGCCTGGACCTCCACCACCTTCTCGGGCGCCACCCCGAACTTCTCGATCACCTCGGCGCGGCAGATCTTCTGCTGTTTGACGGGGTCCAAGAGGCAGACCTGCTCGTCGACGAGCTGCATCAGGTCCTTGTCGGAGGAGACGATCACCACCTCGCCGCCCGCGCGGGCGACCTGGCGGGCGTAGGTGGCGATCACGTCGTCGGCCTCGTAGCCGTCGAGCTCCACCGCCGGCACCCCAAAGGCGCGCGTCGCTTCCCGGATCAGCGGGAACTGGGGAACGAGGTCGGCGGGCGGCGGCGGGCGGTGCGCCTTGTACTGGTCGTAGAGCTCGGTCCGGAACGTCTTCTCGCTGGCGTCGAAGATGACGGCCAGGTGGGTGGGCGCCGGCAGACCCTTGCCGTCGTCACCCTCCCGAGTGTCGCAGATCAGCTTCCACAGCATGTTGCAGAAGCCCGAGACCGCGCCCACTGGCAGCCCGTCGGACTTCCGCGTCAGCGGCGGCAGGGCGTGGAAGGCCCGGAAGATGTAGCCCGAGCCGTCCACGAGGTAGAGCCGCATCGGCGCGGCCGGATCGACCTCTACCGGCGGGGCGATCTCCAGGTCGGCGTCGGCCTCGGCGGGGTCGAGCAGGCTGATGTCGGTCATGGGGCGCAAGATAGGCCGGGCGCGCCGTCCGGTCATCCTGATTGGGCCCTGACCCGCGACGCCGCGCGGTTGCGCCGTGCGGCGGGGCGGGCTAGGCGGCGCGCGCTCCCCGCCCGAAGGACGCCCGATGCCCGACACGCCGCCCCGCCCCGTGAAGAAGGTCGTGCTCGCCTATTCGGGGGGGCTCGACACCTCCATCATCCTGAAGTGGCTGCAGACGGAGTACCGGGTGGAGGTCGTGACCTTCACCGCCGACCTCGGCCAGGGCGAGGAACTCGGCCCGGCCCGCGACAAGGCGCTGATGCTGGGCGTCAAGCCGGAGAACGTCTTCGTCGAGGACCTCCGGGAAGAGTTCGTGCGCGACTACGTCTTCCCGATGTTCCGCGCCAACACGGTCTATGAGGGCCAGTACCTGCTCGGCACCTCCATCGCCCGGCCGCTGATCGCCAGGAGGCAGATCGAGATCGCCCGCCAGGTCGGCGCGGACGCGGTCTGCCACGGCGCTACCGGCAAGGGCAACGACCAGGTCCGCTTCGAACTCAGCTACTATGCGCTGGAGCCCGACATCCGCGTGATCGCCCCCTGGCGGGAGTGGGCGTTCCGCTCACGCGAGCAGCTCCTGGACTTCGCCGAGAAGAACCAGATACCCATCGCCAAGGACAAGCGGGGCGAGGCGCCCTTCTCGGTGGACGCCAACCTCCTGCACTCCTCCTCAGAGGGCAAGGTGCTGGAGGACCCGTCCCAGGAAGCGCCGGAGTTCGTTCACCAGAGGACCCTTGCGCCGGAGGACGCGCCGGACCGGCCGACCACCGTCGCCATCGACTTCGAGCGGGGCGATCCGGTGGCGATCGATGGGGAGCGCCTCTCGCCCGCCGAACTCCTGACCCGGCTGAACCAGCTCGGCCACGACAACGGAATCGGGCGGCTCGACCTGGTGGAGAACCGCTTCGTCGGCATGAAGTCGCGCGGCGTCTACGAGACGCCCGGCGGCACGATCCTCCTCGCCGCCCACCGCGGGGTGGAGTCGATCACGCTCGACGGGGGCGCTGGGCACCTGAAGGACGAGCTGATGCCCCGCTATGCCTCGATGATCTACAACGGCTTCTGGTTCTCGCCGGAGCGCGAGATGCTGCAGGCCGCCATAGACAAGAGCCAGGAGCACGTCACCGGGCGCGTTCGGGTGAAGCTCTACAAGGGGAACGTCACGGTGATCGGGCGCGAGGCGGAGCATCCTCTCTACGACCAGCAGCTCGTCACCTTCGAGGAGGGTGCGGTCGCCTACGACCAGCGCGACGCGGCGGGCTTCATCCGGCTGAACGCCTTGCGCCTTCGGGTGCTCGGCCAGCGCGACCAGCGGATGGGCGGCTGGGCGCGGCCGCTCAGTTCGGCATCGGATCAAACGGCGCCGCAGGCGTCGGGCAGGTCCTGACGGGTTGGGGCGTCAGGCTGCGCAGATCGCCTATCCAGCACTCGTCGAAGACCGAGCAGTAGCAGGCCCGGTACGACATGCTGAAGCGCTCTACGTTGAGCCTGTCCCAGAGCGGCGCGTTGCGGTCCGTCCGCATCAGGGCCAGCACCTTGGTGCTCTCGCCTGCGCGCAGGACGGTGTTGTCGACGAGGGAGGTGCTGAAGCTGACCGGTCCAACAGGCTCCGCAGTTCCCGCCTTTTCGCAACACGCCTGCTCCAGTGCGCTGACATGGCGCGGGGGGCGCCCCCGGTAGTAGATTTCGAGCCAATGGACCTTGGCGGGGCCTACGCCTGCATTCGCCAGCGCCAAGGAGAACTCCGGCCTGCCCGCGTCGTCCTGGTTGGAGGAGTTGGCGTGCAGGAAGGGCCAGGAGTTCGCCTGCACCAGCCGGGCGTTCGCCTTGGCCATCTCTTCCATGGTGCGACCATGGAAGATGGCCACGCCGAGCGAAATGACGGACACGGCGAGCGCCGAAAACGCCACGACCATGTCGACCCAGCTGTGGCCGGTCTTGTGCGACTCGCGGGTGTGGGTCTCCACGTCGTAGGACACGTCCGGCTCCGCCATGCTGGCTGAACCTAGCCGTCGCCGTCCGCGTGGTCAGCCGTAAAATCCAGCCGCCGATAGGCATAGCGGTCCCGCACCTCGTCCTGGAAGAAGCGGCCCTTGGACGCCGCCGCGGCGAGGCGGGCATAAAGCCCCGGTTCCACGTCCAGGTAGGCGTACCACTCGCCGCTGGTGAAGCGCACGAACAGGGTGCGGCCGGGCGCCATGTCAGTCCAACGCCTCGCCCGCGGGCCGGGTTCGCCCAGCCTTTAGGCGCCCCGGGCGCCTGCACGGTTTCGTGACGCTGCGGTGAAACGCGTGGTTAATATCCGGGCTAGTCTTCTGTCGGTGCGCGCGCATCCGCGCCGGGAGATCAGCCGATGGGGACTGACGACTTCACCAGCCAGCTGAAAGGCGGCCGCCTCACCACCGCCGAGGTGTTGTACTACATGCCCGACCATCCCAAGCTCCTGCAGAGCTTCCTATGGCAGACGCTGGACGTCGCGCCGGAGTACCCGCGGGTGCACCGCTTCCTCGACTACTGGCGACGCGAGATCCAGGCGGTGATCCACTCCGTCAGGCTCTCCACCGTGGGCCTGGTGTCGCCCGCCGAGGTCCGCTTCGCCGACCACATGGAGACGGTGCACTGAAAGACCTACGTCCGCGCCCTCGAAACGGGGGCGCGGACTTCCCAACTGGTTGATCTGACGCCCGGTTAGCGGGTCCGGAGATCACCTTCCCATGAAGCGCGCCCTCGCCGCCGCTGCCGCGGCGCTCACCGTCACCGCCTCCGGCCTCGCCGGATGCGAGACGGCCACACCCTACCAGCCGGTCGCCGCGCGCCATGGCGACGATCAGGGCGGCTACAGCGAAGAGCAGATCGAAGCCAACCGCTGGCGGGTGGACTTCTCCGGCAACGACCTGACGTCGCGCCAGACGGTGGAGCGTTACCTGCTGTTCCGCGCCGCCCAGCTCACCCTGGCCAACGGCTACGACTGGTTCCAGGCCGTTGCGCGCCACACCGACAAGCAGACCAGCTTCTACGGCGACGATTTCGGCGGCGGCTGGGGCGCGGACTGGGGCCTCTACCGCCGGGGGTTCGGCTGGGGGTACGGCTACGGCGGCTTCGGTCCCTACGGCGGCTTCGGCTACGGCGGCTACGGCGGGGGTGCCTTCGACATCGACCAGGTGACGCGCTACCAAGCCAGCACGGAAATCCTGCTCGGCCGCGGGCCCAAGCCCCCCCAGAACCCGCGCGCCTACGACGCCCGCCAGGTCCTCGCCCACCTCCAGGGCTCGATCAAATACCCCAAGGCCAGCTGACGGGTGGCGGTGAGTTCGCCGCGCCCGCCCGCCCTGGCGATCCACGGCGGGGCCGGGGCGCGGCGCGGTCGCGATTACGGGCGTGAGATCGCCCATATGCGCGCCTTGGTGGAGGCCGCCCGCGATCTCCTGATCGCCGGAACCTCGGCGCTGGACGTCGTGACGGAGACGGTGGAGGCGCTGGAGCGGAGCGGCCTCTAT
>CAXUCS010000132.1:0-6487 GCA_964249365.1 uncultured Caulobacteraceae bacterium
CCCCGGCTCCGTCCGCCGCGCCTGCACGCGGGCCGGGCTGGACGACGAGGGCGACGGGGAACTCCACGCCGTCCATCTAGGCCGAGCGGCGCTGAAACGGAACGCGAACGTGCTACAGGGTCGGCGATGGACGCCCTTGCGCGCGCGGACGACGAGGTCCTGCCCGAGCGGTTCCGCGACTGGTTCGCCGGTCGCGGCTGGTCGTTGCGGCCTCACCAGGCGGAGATGGTCAGGAAGGCCCGCGCCGGCCGCGACGCCCTGCTGATCGCGCCCACCGGCGGGGGCAAGACGCTGGCGGGCTTCCTGCCAAGCCTGATCGAGCTTTCCGAACGTCCGCCGTCCTCGGAGCCGCGAGGCGTCCACACCCTTTACATCAGCCCGCTCAAGGCCCTGGCGGTGGACGTTCACAGGAATCTGGAGGAGCCCATTGCGGAGATGGGGCTCGCCATAACGGTGGAGGCGCGGACCGGCGACACCAGCCTGAACAAGCGCCAGCGCCAGCGGCTGTTCCCGCCGGACATCCTGATGACCACGCCCGAGCAGCTGGCGCTGTTCTGCGCCTGGCCGGGGTCGCGGGCGTATTTTCAGGACCTCCGCGCCGTCATCCTGGACGAGATCCACGCCGTCCACGGCGACAAGCGCGGCGACCTCCTGAACCTGGCGCTCGCCCGGCTGCAGCGGTTCGCGCCGGGGATGCGGCGGGTGGGGCTGTCGGCTACGGTGAACGACCCGGACCTGCTGCGACGGTGGCTGGCCCCCTCCACCGCTTCGCGGTCCCCTCCCCCACAGAGGGAGGATCAAGAGCCGATCCTCCTCCCTTGGGGGAGGGGGACCAGGCGAAGCCTGGTGGAGGGGGCGACGCCGCCATGGCCGATCTCGTGCTCGGCGCGCCCGGGGCGCCGCCGGTGGTGGACCTGCTGGTCTCCGATGGGCCGGCGCCCTGGAGTGGCTGGACGGCCAAGTACGCGATCCCGGACGTCTACCAGGCCATACGCGGCGCCAAGACCGCGCTCGTCTTCGTCAACACCCGCTTCCAGGCCGAGCTCTCGTTCCAGATGCTCTGGGAGATCAACGAGGAGAACCTGCCGATCGCGCTCCACCACGGCTCGCTTGCGGTGGAGCAGCGGCGGCGCGTGGAGGCGGCGATGGCGCGGGGCGAGCTCCGCGCGGTGGTCTGCACCTCCACGCTCGACCTCGGCATCGACTGGGGAGCGGTCGATCTCGTGATCCAGCTCGCCGCCCCCAAGGGTTCCGCGCGCCTGGTCCAGCGGATCGGGCGGGCCAACCACCGGCTGGACGAGCCCTCGCGCGCGCTCCTGGTCCCCGCCCACCGCTTCGAGATGCTGGAATGCCAGGCCGCGCGCGAGGCGGTGGCGGCCAACGACCTGGACGGTGATCCCGAACGGACCGGGGCCAAGGACATCCTGGCCCAGCACATCATGGGCCTTTCCTGCGCCGAACCCTTCGATCTCGTGGCGCTCTACGAGGAGGTGACCTCCAGCGCGCCCTATCGCGCACTAACCTGGGAGGACTATGAACAGGTTGTCGATTTCGTCGCCACCGGCGGCTATGCGCTGCGCGCCTACGACCGCTTCCGCCGGATCGTGCGGACCGACGAGGGTCTCTACAAGGCGCGAGACGGGCTGACCGCCCAGCGCCACCGCATGAACGTCGGCGCCATCGTGGACACGCCGATGCTGTCCATCCGCATCGCCTCGGTCCGCGCCAACAAGAAGGTCGGCGGTCGCAAGGTCGGCGAGATGGAGGAGAGCTACCTCGAACAGCTGACGAGCGGCGACACCTTCATCTTCGGCGGCGCCGTCTGGCGCTTCGAAGGCATCACGGGGCTGGACGCGCTGGTCACCCCCGCCCCGGCCGGCGCCGAGCCTAAGACCCCGGCCTGGTCGGGGTCGAAGTTCGCGCTTTCCACCTACCTCGCCGCGCGCGTGCGCCGCATGATCGCGGAGAAGGATCACTGGCACGTGCTGCCGCGCGACGTGCAGGGGTGGCTGGAGGTTCAGGCGCTCCGCTCCCACATCCCCTCCACCTCCGAGATGCTTCTGGAGACCTTTCAGCGGGGGCGGCGCTGCTATCTCGTGGCCTACCCCTTCGACGGGCGCATCAGCCACGGCACCCTCTGCCAGCTCCTGACGCGCAGGCTGGAGCGGCTCGGCAAGAAGCCGCTCGGCTTTGTCGCCAACGACTACGCCCTGGCGATCTGGGCTCTGAAACCCATGGACGACCTCGACTTCGGCCAGCTGTTCCAAGAGGACATGCTGGGCGACGACCTGGAGAGTTGGCTGAACGAGAGCTTCATGATGAAGCGCACCTTTCGCCACTGCGCCATCCTCGCAGGCCTGATCGAGCGGCGGCTACCCGGGCGCGAGAAGAGCGGGCGCCAGGTCACCTTTTCCACCGACCTGATCTACGACACCCTGCGCCGCCACCAGCCCGACCACCTCCTCCTCAAATGCGCCCGGGAGGACGCGGCGACGGGCCTCCTGGACGTGGCGCGGCTCGCGCGGTTGCTCCAACGCATCCGCGGCCGCATCACGCCGCGCGCGCTCACCCGGGTATCGCCCTTCGCGGTCCCCGTGCTGCTGGAGATCGGGCGGGAGACGGTGGCCAGCGCGGCGGACGCCCTGATGGAGGAATCGGCGGACGAGCTGATCGCCGAAGCCATGCGGCTCGATCCCGTCGTTACGGCGGCCTGAGCGCACGAGCCCCAAGCCGCCACGGGCCCGAGTTGATACGAGCCAGCCGATAATCCGCCTCCTGCGCCTAGGCTCCCAGCCACCGCGCTGCGCGAGGGGCGAAGTAGGTGATCACTCCGGCGCAGCCGGCGCGCTTGAAGGCGTAGAGGCTTTCCAGCACCGCGCGTTCCTCGTCGAGCCAGCCGTTCGCCGCCGCCGCGCTCAGCATGGCGTATTCGCCCGAGACCTGGAAAGCGAAGGTCGGGCAGCGGAAGGCCTCCACCACGCGCCGCGCGATGTCGAGGTAGGGCATGCCGGGCTTGACCATCACCATGTCAGCGCCCTCCGCGATGTCGAGCGCGACCTCACGCAGCGCCTCCTCCGCATTGGCGGGGTCCATCTGGTAGGTGCGCTTGTCATACAGACCCGAGGCGAGCTTCGCCGAGCCGATGGCGTCGCGGTACGGACCGTAGAAGGCCGAGGCGTACTTGGCGGCGTAGGCCATGATCAGCACGTCCTGCAGCCCTTCGCCCTCCAGCGCGGCGCGCAGCGCACCCACGCGGCCGTCCATCATGTCGGAAGGGGCTAAGATGTCGCAGCCGGCGCGCGCCTGGACCAGGCCCTGCTCCACCAGCCGCTCCACCGTCTCGTCGTTCAGCACTCGGCCGTCGCGGACCATGCCGTCGTGGCCATGGCTGGTGAAGGGATCGAGCGCCACGTCGCACATGATCCCGACCTCGGGCGCGGCGTCCTTCATCGCCTTTACCGCGCGGCAGACCAGGCCGTCGGGGTCGTAGGCGGCGCTCCCGCGGTCGTCCTTCTTCTCCCCGTCCACATAGGGGAAGACGGCGATGGCGGGGATGGCGAGCGCGCGGGCCTCCCGCGCCGCCTCCGCCGCCCGCGCCACCGACAGGCGGGGCGCGCCGGGCATGGAGGCGACCGGTACCTCCGCCTCCGTTCCGTCATGCACCACGATGGACCAGACGAGGTCGGCGGGCGACAGGGTGGTCTCGCGCACCAGGTCGCGCACCCAGGCGGCCTGGCGAAGCCGGCGCAGGCGCAGCGCCGGATAGCGGGCGAGGGGGGCTGGGCTCATGAGCGGCTCTTTAGACTTGGTGCAAGGTTCAAGCCCATCGCGGCGGAGGCGACAAGCGGCGCAGGAAACGCTACGCTCGCCGCGTCAAGAACCGGAGGGACGGATGCGCGCGGCGGTGCTGGGGATGCTGGCGGCGGTGCTGGTCGCGGGGGCGGCGCTCGCCCAGTCCGGGGGCGCCCGCCCGCCCGGTGACGTGGCGCGCGACGCGCTGCGCCATCCGGCCGAGGTCCTGGCCTTCGCCGGCGTGAAGCCGGGCGACACGGTGATCGAGCTGATCCCGGGCGGGGGCTACTACACCCGGCTCCTGTCGGCGGCGGTGGGACCGCAGGGCAGGGTCTTCGCCGTCGTCCCGAACTACCTCGCCGAGCATATGCCCAAGGCCGTGGACATGGAGAAGGCGCTGGCCGCCGAGCCCGGCTATGGCAATGTGCGCGTGGTGGTGGAAGGGCTCGGCCACATCACCGACCAGGGCCCGGCGGACGTGGTGTTCACTGCAGAGAACTACCACGACCTCCACAACGACCACGTGCCGCCCGACACCGCCGCCCAGGTCGACAAGGCCGTCTATGCCGCGCTGAAGCCCGGCGGCGTCTTTCTGGTGGACGACCACGTGGCCGCGCCCGGCGCCGGGGCCGGCCAGGCCAGCACGCTCCACCGTATCGAGCCCGCCTTCGCCCGCAAGGAGATCGAAGGGTCCGGGCTGGTGTTCGCCGGATCGACCCCCGTCGTCGCCAACCCCGCCGACCCGCACACCGCGGCGGTGTTCGACCCCTCCATCCGCGGCCGCACCGACCAGTTCGTGTTCCGCTTCCGGAAGGCGGGCTGAGCCCCGCGGCTGGCCCGGGACGTCGGCGCGCAGGCGGCGTCGCAGCCGTACCGCAACGCTTGTCCACAGCGGGGCGCGGGGCGTAGAAGGCCGCCATGACTCCAGAGGGCTATGACTCCGCCTTCCGCGCCGCTGTGGACCGCGTGCGCGGCGAAGGCCGCTATCGCGTGTTTGCCGACCTGAAGCGACGCTGCGGCGACTTCCCCCACGCGACCTGGACGCTCGGCGACGGTAGCGAGCGCGAGGTGGTGGTCTGGTGTTCCAACGACTACCTCGGCCAGGGCCAGAACCCCCTGGTGCTCGCCGCCATGCAGGACGCCATCGCGACCTGCGGCGCGGGAGCGGGCGGCACCCGCAACATCTCCGGCACCACCCACTACCACGTCGAGCTGGAGCGCGAGCTGGCCGACCTGCACGGCAAGGCGGCGGCGCTCCTCTTCACCTCGGGTTATGTCGCCAACGAGGCGGCGCTGTCGACGCTGCAGAAGGTGCTGCCCGGGCTGATCGTCTTCTCCGACGCGGAGAACCACGCCTCCATGATCGCGGGCATCCGGCACGGCGGCGGCGAGCGCCACGTCTTCCGCCACAACGACCTGGAGCACCTCGAAAGCCTGCTGCGCGCCGCACCGGCCAGCGCGCCCAAGCTGGTGGCGTTCGAGAGCGTCTATTCCATGGACGGCGACATCTCCGACCTCGCCGGGACGGTGCGGCTCGCCAAGCGGTATGGTGCGCTCACCTACCTGGACGAGGTCCATGCGGTCGGGCTGTACGGCCCGCGCGGCGCAGGCGTGGCCGAGCGCGACGGCGTGATGGGCGAGATCGACGTGATCGAAGGCACGCTCGGCAAGGCCTTCGGCGTCATGGGGGGTTATGTCGCGGGATCCACCGACCTCGTGGACGCGATCCGCTCCTACGCGCCGGGCTTTATCTTCACGACCTCTCTGCCGCCGGCGCTGACCGCCGGAGCGCTGGCGAGCGTGCGCTGGCTGAAGAGCCATGGCGAGATGCGCGCTCGCCACCAGGAACGCGCCACCAGCCTGAAGCGCCGCTTCCGCGAGGCGGGCCTGCCGGTGATGGAGAACCCCAGCCACATCGTGCCGGTGCTGGTGGGCGACCCCGTGCACTGCAAGATGATCGGCGACATGCTGCTCGCCGACCACGGCGTCTACGTCCAGCCGATCAACTACCCCACCGTGCCCAAGGGCACCGAGCGGCTGCGCTTCACGCCCACGCCCTTCCACACCGACGCGATGATGGACGACCTCTGCCGCGCCCTCCAGGGCCTCTGGACCCGCTGCAACGTCAAGCGCCTGGGCGGCGTGGCGGCGTAGCGTTCCTTAGAGCTCACCCCGCAGCCGACCAGTCGGCGTCCGCCCGCCAGTCGAACAGCTGCTGCAGCACGCGGGCGGCCTGGCCGCGGGGGCTCTCCAGCCTGGGGTCGCGCGCGAGGAGGGCGCGGGCGTCTCGGGCGGCGAGCGGGATGAGGTCGCGGTGGGCGACCGGGTCGGCCAGGCGGTAATCCGGCCAGCCGCTCTGGCGCGCGCCTAGGAGGTCGCCGCCGCCCCGGAGCTCCAAATCCTTCTCCGCCAGCACGAAGCCGTCGTCGGTCTCGCGCAGCACCTCCAGCCGGGCCTGGCCTGAGGCGCTGAGCGGCGGGTCGTAGAGGAGGAGGCACGCGCTCGCGGCCGACCCCCGCCCCACCCGGCCGCGGAGCTGGTGGAGCTGGGCCAGGCCGAACCGCTCGGCGTGCTCCACCACCATGATGGTGGCCGCCGGCACGTTCACGCCCACCTCCACCACCGTGGTCGCGACCAGCACCGCGACCTCGCCGGCGGCGAAGGCGGCCATGACCGCGTCCTTCTCACCGGGCGG
>CAXUCS010000133.1:0-6461 GCA_964249365.1 uncultured Caulobacteraceae bacterium
GTCCATCTCCCTCGTCCAGAACGAACATATGAACCGCTTCCGCGCCGGCGACCCCAGGCTCGTCGCCGAGCATCCCGCCCTCTACATGACCATGATCGAGACCGCCGAAGTCGTGGCGGAGCGCTACGGCGTCAGCCGTGAAGCGCAGGACGAATATGCCTTCCAGTCCCAGAGTCGGACCGCAGAGGCGCAGGGCGCCGGCCGCCTTGCCGAGGAGATCGTCCCGCTCGCCGCCACCATGACGCTCACCGACAAGGCGACGGGCGAGACCAGCCGCCGCGAGGTCACGCTGGACCGCGACGAGGGCAACCGGCCCCAGACCCGGCTGGAGGACCTCGCCGGGCTGAAGCCCGTGTTCAAGAACGGCCAGACGGTCCAGGAGGGCCGCTACATCACCGCCGGCAACGCTTCCCAGCTCTCCGACGGTGCCGCGGCGCTGGTGCTGATGGACGCCAAGGAGGCGGAGCGGCGCGGGCTCCAGCCGCTCGGCGCCTACCGCGGCCTGGCGGTCGCGGGATGCCATCCGGACGAGATGGGCATCGGCCCGGTGTTCGCCATCCCCAAGCTCCTGCAGAAGCACGGGCTCGGCGTGGACGACATCGACCTCTGGGAGCTGAACGAGGCCTTCGCCAGCCAGGTGCTCTACTGCCGCGACAAGCTCGGCCTCCCCAACGAGCGGCTGAACGTCAACGGCGGGGCCATCTCGATCGGCCACCCTTACGGCATGTCGGGCGCGCGGATGACCGGCGCCATCCTCCTGGAAGGCCGCCGCCGCAAGGTGAAGTACGGCGTCGTCACCATGTGTATGGGCGGCGGCATGGGCGGCGCTGGGCTGTTCGAGATCTTCCACTAGGCTTCGACGCCTCGAAGTTCTGCGAGGTGATGGCCCTTTGGCTCGGCCGCGATCCGGGCGCGCCTCGCCGCAGTTCCGCCGGGGCGCGAAGCGATCTAGGGTCGCCGCCGCCCTGCGGTCCTGCAAAGGTTTCGTCGTCTATGTCCGCACTCGTGATCAACCGCCGTCAAGCCGCGCTGGGCCTCGCCGCGCCGTTCGCGCTCGCCGCCTGCCATCAAGGCGTGGGGTCGACGGGGGGCGTGCCGGACGACAACAGCCTCGGCAATCCGAACGCCAAGGTGACGTTCGTGGAGTATGCGTCGGTCTCCTGCCCGGTCTGTGGGCGCTGGTACAAGGACGTCTGGCCGAGCTTCAAGGCGAAGTATGTCGACACCGGCAAGGTCCGGTTCACCTATCGCGAGATGCTGGTGGGCGGCGACCAGGAGGTGCTGATCGCCGCCAGTGGCTTCCTGCTGGCGCGCTGCGCGGGCAGGGGCAAGTATTTCTCCATCGTCGACGCCATCTACGCGAGCCAGCCCGCGCTGTTCGACGACCCGCGGGGCCAACTCCTCAACATCGCCAGGAGCGCAGGGCTGAGCGAACAGCAGTTCGACGCCTGCGTGAAGAACGAGGACGCGCTAAAGGCGCTGAGCGCCCGGGTAGAGCGCAACAGCAAGGCCGGCAACATCCAGGCCACGCCCACCTTCGTGATCAACGGCAAGCCGCTGGCCGCCGGCTATCACCCGCTCACCGAACTGGACACGGCCATCGCCCAGGCGCAGGCGGCCTGAGGCGACGCGCGCGCCCCGCGCCGCTTGCCTTCGCCCGCCGCGCGCGGCACATGCCGCCGCCATGTCCATCGACGCCGACATTGTTCGTAAGGTCGCGCGGCTGGCGCGCATCGCCGTGCCGGCGGAGCGGCTTGCCCCGCTCGCCGCCGAGCTGTCCGGCATCCTGAACTGGATCGAGCAGTTGAACGAGGTGGACACCGAGGGTGTTGAGCCCATGACCTCCTGCGTGGCCGCCACCCTGCCGCTCAGGGACGACGTGATCACCGATGGCGAGAAGCCGGACGCAGTGCTCTCGAACGCGCCGCGCGTCGCCGGCCATTTCTTCGTCGTGCCCAAGGTAGTGGAATGACCCCGGGCGACCTCGCCGGGCTGACGCTGAAGGCGGCGCGCGATGCGCTCGCCGCCGGCCGGATGTCCGCCGAGGAGCTGGCGGGCGCGCATCTGGAGGCGATCGCCGCCGCGAACGGCGAGCTGAACGCCTATGTGCTCCAGACGCCGGACAGGGCGCTGGAGATGGCCCGCGCATCGGACGCACGCCGCAGGTGCGGCGACGCCGGCCCGCTGGAGGGCATACCGCTCGGCGTGAAGGACCTCTTCGCCACCGAAGGGGTGCGCACCACCGCGGGATCGAAGATCATCGGCGACTTCATCCCGCCTTACGAGTCCACCGTCTCCGCCAACCTGTGGCGGGACGGGGCGGTGATGCTCGGCAAGCTGAACATGGACGAGTTCGCCATGGGCTCGTCCAACGAGACCAGCGCCTGGGGGCCCGTGACCAATCCCTGGCGGAGCATGGGCTCCAACCGGCGGCTGACGCCCGGCGGCTCGTCGGGCGGCTCGGCGACGGCGGTGGCGGCGGACCTGTGCCTGGGCGCCACCGCATCCGACACCGGAGGCTCCATCCGCCAGCCTGCCGCCTTCACCGGCACGGTGGGGATCAAGCCGACCTACGGCCGCTGCTCGCGCTATGGCATCGTCGCCTTCGCCTCCTCGCTGGACCAGGCGGGGCCGATCGCCAAGACGGTGGAGGACGCCGCGATCCTCCTCACCTCCATGGCCGGGCATGACCCCAAGGACTCGACCTCCCTGCCGGTGGAGCCGCCGGACTTCGCCGGCTTTGTCGGCCGCTCGCCTAAGGGCCTGCGGATCGGCGTTCCTCGGGAGTACCGGCTGGACGGCATGCCTGACGAGATCGCCCGGCTGTGGGACCAGGGCGTGCAGTGGCTCAAGGACGCCGGCTGCGAGATCCGGGAGGTCAGCCTGCCCCACACCCGCTATGCGCTTCCGGCCTACTACATCGTGGCCCCAGCCGAGGCGTCGTCCAACCTCGCGCGATATGACGGCATGCGCTTCGGTCTGCGCGCCGGCTCCGGCTCGCTGACGGAGGTCTATGAAGAAAGCCGGGCGCAGGGCTTCGGCGAGGAGGTGCAGCGCCGCATCCTGATCGGCGCCTATGTCCTCTCCGCCGGCTATTACGACGCCTACTACCTCAAGGCGCAGAAGGTTCGGCGGCGGATCGCGGAGGACTTCGACGCGGTGTGGGGCGAGGTGGACGCGCTCCTGACGCCGACCGCGCCGTCCGCCGCCTTCGCGCTCGGCGACCGTCTGAGCGACCCGATCGCCATGTACCTTAACGACGTCTTCACCGTGACGACCAATCTGGCGGGTTTGCCGGGCATCAGCGTGCCGGCGGGGCTGGATGCGTCGGGCCTGCCGCTCGGGCTGCAGCTGATCGGGCGGGCGCTAGACGAAGGGACGCTCTTCACCCTGGCCGGCGCGATGGAGGAGGCCGCCGGCTTCCGCGCGCGTCCCGAGCGCTGGTGGTGACAGGCGCGGGGCTGAAGCGGCTGGCGCTGGTCGCGTCGCCCTTCCTCCTGCTCGCGCTCGGTACGGGAGCGCTGCTGCTTTCGCCCTGGCCGGCGATCCTGGGGCTGATGCTGCGGGGTCGCCACGTCTATGTCGCCGGGGGCTGGCGCACCGCGGCGCTGGGCGTGGTGGGCGTGGCGTCCTACGTCGCGGCGCTGGCGATCTCCTACACCATCCGCCCCGCCCGGCGCTGACACCGTCCGAGCCGGAGTTTAGAGCGAGGCGATCACCAGGGCGACGCGGTGGTAGACCGCCCTGGTCGCGCGTTCCACCGCTTCGCCGCTCCGGACATAGACGGCCTTGGTGGCGCGCCCCACCGCCTGGCCGCCGCGGGTGAAGAAGCTGTGCGGACGCGGCGCCGTACTCGCCACGCGTACGCTGGCGAGCTGAAGCTGGATGCGGTCGAGCTTGGCCCGGCTGATGCGCCCGTGGGACATGGAGGCGAGCTTGGAAAGGCTCATGCTCCTGAACATCATGTACTCCGGCCGCTCGAGCATGCCGGGCAGGTTCTTCTCCAATACGGCGCGTCCCTGCGGGCTGGAGGCGATCGATTGGATCGGCGTCTCCACAGTCAGGGTCGCGCCCGCCGGTTCAGCCGCCGCCGGCCCGTCGAGAGGCGCGCCGAGGTCGTCCGGCATGTTCATGTCGGTCTGGGCGGCAGGCGCGGCCGGAGGTTGGGCGTGCCCCGGTCCGGCCTGCGCGATCAGCGCGACGGCCAGGCTGCAGAGGAGCAGGCTTCGGGACTGCGTCATGACAACCAAGCCTCCCAATCCGTGCGGCATCCCAAGGCCTTCGGATAATACTCCAACTTTCCCGATCCACGTTGCGCTTTTATCACCACGCTTGTGTGGACGGCTGGCCACGCCGTTCCGGGCGGGCGATAAGGGTGCTTCTTGCCGAGGTGCTTCTCATGAACACGCGCGCGCCCTACCGGGTCGTCGGCCGCACCGGCGAATGGGAGCTGATCGTGGGCTTAGAGGTCCACGCCCAGGTGGCCTCGCAGGCCAAGCTGTTCTCCGGCGCGGCGACCGCCTTCGGGGCGGGCCCGAACGAGCATGTCAGCCTGGTGGACGCAGCCTTTCCCGGCATGCTGCCGGTGATCAACCGCCGCTGCGTCGAGCAGGCGGTGCGCACGGGGCTGGGGCTGAAGGCGCAGATCAACCTCCGCTCGCGCTTCGACCGGAAGAACTACTTCTACCCCGACCTGCCCGCCGGCTACCAGATCAGCCAGTTCAAGGAGCCGATCGTGGGCGAGGGCGAGCTGGTCGTCGAACGCGACGACGGCTCGACCTTTACCGTCGGCATCGAACGGCTGCACCTGGAGCAGGACGCGGGCAAGAGCCTGCACGACCAGGATCCCCACTGGACCTACGTCGACCTGAACCGGGCGGGGGTCGCCCTGATGGAGATCGTCTCGCGCCCGGATCTCCGCTCGCCGGAGGACGCCGCCGCCTACGTCAAGACGCTCCGCGCCCTGGTCCGCCGCCTCGGGACCTGCGACGGCGACATGGAAAAGGGCAACCTGCGCGCCGACGTGAACGTCTCGGTGCGCCGGCCGGGCGGCCCTCTCGGGACGCGCTGCGAGATCAAGAACGTCAACTCCATGCGCTTCATCCAGCAGGCCATCGTCTTTGAGGCCGCACGCCAGGTGGAGATCCTGGAGGACGGCGGCTCCATCGACCAGGAGACCCGCCTGTTCGACGCCGCCAAGGGCGAGACGCGCTCCATGCGCTCCAAGGAGGAGGCGCACGACTACCGCTACTTTCCCGACCCTGACCTCCTGCCGCTGGAGATCGATGCCGAATGGGTGAAGGCGATCGAGGCGAGCCTGCCCGAGCTCCCCGACGCGCTCCGCGCCCGGCTCCAGAGCCGGTACGGCCTGTCGTCCTACGACGCGCGCGTGCTCAGCGCCGACCACCTGCTGGCGGACTATTTCGAGACGGCGGCGAAGGGGCGCGACGCCAAGCTGGTCGCCAACTGGGTCTCCAACGACCTCGTGGGCAAGCTCGGCAAGTCCGAGCAGACCATCGAGGACAGTCCGATCCCGCCCGCCGACATCAGCGAACTCGTAGGCCTGATCGAGGACGGCGTGGTCTCCTCCAAGATCGCCCGGGAGGTGTTCGAGCGTATGTGGGCCGGCGAGGGCTCACCGAAGGCGATCGTGGACGCGCACGGGCTGGTGCAGGTGACCGACACCGGCGCGCTCGAGGCGATCATCGAACGCCTTGTCGCCGCCAACCCGGACAAGGCCGCCTCGGTGAAGGCCAAGCCCCAGGCGATCGGCTGGTTCGTCGGCCAAGTCATGAAGGAGACCGGCGGCAAGGCCAACCCGGCGGCGGTGAACGAGCTGCTGCAGAAGGCTCTCGCCTGAACCCGCACGTCCTGCGGCAGAACCGCTCATTTCAGAGCCTGTGATGGCCTCTGGTTGCGCCCTTCGACGCGAGCACCACAACCAACCGGTTTTGATTAAAGAGGCGGCGGTCGCGACCGCCGCCTCCGCTCACCACCAGAAGACCCCGTAGGCGACGTCCACGATCTGGCCCGTGTAGGTGTTGACCAGCAGCGCGTCCGGTCCGTAACGCACCCAGCGGCAGGCGGGCGGCGGGGGCCCGAGATCGTAACCGTTCCAATCGCCGATGAAGTAGGCGTCGCTCAGGAACAGGGCTGGCAGGAAGGCGCCAGCCCCCCAACGGCGGTAGCCCCAGCCATAGGGATAGCGGTAAGAGCCGACGTGGAAGCGGCCGAAGCTGCGTCCGTGCCAGCTCCACGACCCCTGTCCATGGAAGCCCTGGCCGGCTCCGCGCGGCCCGTTGTAGGCCCAGCCTCCGCCGCGGCGCTCGAAGCCGGGGCCGCCATGGAAGCCCGGAGCGGCGCCGCCACCATGGAAGGCATGCGAGGCGGCAAGCCCCGCGCCCACGCCCACCGCGGCTCCGACCGCCGCGCCCCGTGCGAAGCCGTGGCCGCCGGCCGGG
>CAXUCS010000134.1:0-6449 GCA_964249365.1 uncultured Caulobacteraceae bacterium
GCCTGGGATCGCGCGGGCGGTCCCAAGCGCGCCGGAGTGCTCCGCGCCGTCGGCGACGCGCTCGAAGCCGACCTGGACCGGCTGTGCGCGCTCCTCTGCGCCGAAGCGGGCAAGACCCTGGCCGACGCGATCTCGGAGGGGCGCGAGGCCGCGGACTTCTGCCGCTACTACGCCGTCCTGGCGGAGGAACAGTTCCGCGCGCCCGAGACGCTTGCCGGACCGGTCGGAGAGGTCAACGCGCTGGAACTGCGCGGTCGGGGCGTGTTCGTCTGCATCAGCCCCTGGAACTTCCCGCTGGCCATCTTCACCGGCCAGATCGCCGCGGCGCTCGCGGCCGGCAACGCGGTCATCGCCAAGCCCGCCGAGCAGACGCCGCTGGTCGCCGCGGAGGCGGTACGGCTCTTCCACAAGGCGGGGCTCGACCCGAACCTCCTGGCGCTGCTGCCCGGGCGCGGCGAGACGGTGGGTGCGGCGCTGACCGCGCACCCCGAACTCGACGGGGTGGCCTTCACCGGCGGCACCTCCACAGCCTGGGCGATCAACCGGACGCTGGCGGCGCGCAACGGCCCCATCACACCCTTCATCGCCGAGACGGGCGGACTGAACGGCATGTTCATCGACACCACCGCGCTCCGCGAGCAGGTGGTGGACGACGTGCTGGCCTCAGCCATCGGCTCGGCGGGCCAGCGCTGCTCGGCGCTGCGCGTGCTCTACGTGCCCAGGGACAGCGCCGAACAGGTCATCGCCACCCTGAAGGGCGCGCTGGAGGCCATGGTGATCGGCGACGGCGCCGACCCGGCCGTCGACGTCGGCCCGGTGATCGACGAGGACGCCCGCCGCCTCCTGGACGCGCACCTCGCCCGCCTGGAGCGCGAGGCGACCATCATCGCGCGGCGCGACCTGGACGGGCTGGCGGACAGGGGCGCCTTCTTCGGCCCGGTCATCGCGGAGGTGCCGACCCCCGATTTCCTGGAGCAGGAGGTGTTCGGCCCCATCCTGCACGTCTACCGCTACGACCCGGCGAAACTGGCGGAGGTCGCAGGCGCGCTGGCCGCGCGGCGCTACGGCCTGACGCTGGGTGTCCACACCCGCATCGACGCCTTCGCGGAGGAGGTGCGCGCCCTGGTCCCGGCCGGCAACGTCTACGTCAACCGCTCCATCATCGGGGCGGTGGTGGGCGTGCAGCCGTTCGGTGGCGAGGGGCTCTCGGGCACCGGGCCCAAGGCCGGCGGCCCCCACGCGCTCCTGCGCTACGCGGTGGAGCGCGCGCTCTCGGTCAACATAGCCGCCCAGGGCGGCGACCCGATGCTCCTGAACCTTTAGGACACCGAGGGATTGCCTCCGGGCGGATCGAGCCCGCCGCAGGGCTCGCTCGCGCCAAGGAAGCCCACCCATGGACATGGTCGTCGCGGTCCTCCTCGTGCTGGTGGCGGGCGTGGCCACCGCGGTGGAGGCGCCGACCAATGCGCTGATGGTGAAGAACGTCGCCTCCGTCAGCTTCACCACCTTCGTGGTCATGGGCCTCGGGGCGCTGGTCGCGGGGGTGTCGTTCCTGATCCTGCGGCCGCAGCTGCAGCCGAACTGGGCCACCACCACGCCCTGGTACGCCTTCGTGGGCGGGCTCTACGGCGTCGCGATCGTGGCGGCCACCGCCTGGGCGACGCCCAAGCTCGGGGCCGGGGCCGCCCTGGTGATCCTGGTGGCGGCCCAGGTCCTGGTCGGCGTGGGGCTCGACCACTTCGCCGCGCTGGGGCTTGAGAAGCACCCGGCGAGCTGGCTGCGTCTGGCCGGATGCCTGGTGGTGATCGGCGGCGCGCTCATGGTCAGCCTAGGCTGACCTCGCGCGGGGGAGCCTGTCAGAAAGCCAGCGCCCGCACCTCCTTGACGTGCGGCAGCGCCTGCACCCGGGCGAGCAGCGCCTCGTCGAGCGGCTGGTCGACGCCCACCAGCGCCACCGCGTCCTCGCCCGCCGGGCGACGGCCGAGGTTGAAGGTGGCGATGTTCACCCCCGCCTCGCCCAGGAGCTGGCCCAGCGCCCCGATGAAGCCGGGCTTGTCGAGGTTGGAGACGTAGAGCATGGCGGGCTGGAACTGGGCGTCCAGCTCCATGCCCTTCACCTCCGCGATGCGCGGCCGGCCGCCCACCACCACGCCGGCGAAGGCGCGCCGCCCCTTCTCGGTGGTCACCGTGACCCGCACGAGGCTGTCGTAGACCGGCGTCGCCTCCTGGCGGGTCTCGGAGATGACGATGCCTCGCTCCTTCGCGACCGCTGGGGCGGAGACCATGTTGATCTCCGCCAGCATGGGGCGGAGCACGCTCGCCACCAGCGCCGCGCTGAGCGGCTTGACGTTCAGCCGCGCGACCTCGCCCTCGAAGGCGATCTCCACCGCCTTCACCGTCACGTCGACCATCTGTCCGGCCAGCGCGCCGAGCTTCTCCGCCAGCCGGACGAAGGGCTTCAGCTTGGGGGCCTCCTCGGCGGTGACCGACGGGCTGTTCAGTGCGTTGGTGACCGCGCCGGTGAGGAGGTAGTCGCTCATCTGCTCGGCCACCTGCAGCGCCACGTTCTCCTGCGCCTCCAGGGTGGAGGCGCCGAGGTGGGGCGTGGCGATGAAGTTCGGCGCGCCGAACAGCGGGTTCTCGGTGGCGGGCTCGGTGGCGAAGACGTCGAAGGCCGCGCCGCCCACCTGCCCGCTCTCCAGCGCCTCGCGCAACGCCGCCTCGTCCACCAGCCCGCCCCGGGCGCAGTTGATCACCAGCACGCCCCGCTTGGTCTTGGCCAGCGCCTCGCGCGAGAGGATGCCCCGCGTCTTCTCCGTCAGCGGCGTGTGCAGGGTGATGAGGTCGGCGCGCGCCAGGAGCTCGTCGAGCTCGACCTTCTCCACCCCGATCTCCACCGCCCGGTCGGGCGACAGGAAGGGGTCGTAGGCGACCACCCGCATCTTCAGCCCGTTGGCGCGGTCCGCCACGATGGAGCCGATGTTGCCGGCGCCGATCAGCCCCAGCGTCTTGGCGTAGAGCTCCACCCCCATGAAGCGGTTCTTCTCCCACTTCCCCGCCTGGGTGGAGGCGTCGGCGGCGGGGAGCTGGCGGGCCAGCGCGAACATCATCGCCACCGCGTGCTCGGCGGTGGTGATGGAGTTGCCGAAGGGAGTGTTCATGACCACGATGCCGGCGGCGGTGGCGGCGGGGATGTCGACGTTGTCGACCCCGATGCCGGCGCGCCCGATCACCTTCATCCGTTTGGCGGCGGCGAGCACCTGCCCGTCGGCCTTGGTGGCGGAGCGGACGGCCAGGCCGTCGTAGTCGCCGACGATGGCCAGGAGCTCGTCCTTCTTGAGGCCCGTCTTGACGTCGGCCTCCACGCCGCGCGCCTTGAAGATGTCGACGGCGGCGGGGGAGAGCTTGTCTGCGATGAGCACGCGGGGAGGCATGGGATGATCCTTATGTTGTGACGGCTGCGTAGCCCCCTCCACCGCGTTCCGCGGTCTCCCTCCCCAGTGGGGGAGGATCAGAAGCGGCGATGGCGATGGTAAGCTGCTCCCCTTCTGGGGGAGCTGTCGCGGAGCGACTGAGGGGGCCGGCGCGAAGCGGCGGTTTACGCGGCGGCGAGTTCGGCGGAGACGGACGCGAAGGCCCAGTCGAGCCAGGGGGTGAGCGCCTCAAGGTCGCTCACCTCCACCGTGGCGCCGCACCAGATGCGCAGGCCCGGCGGCGCATCGCGGTAGCCGCCGACGTCTAAGGCGACACCCTCCTTCTCGAGAAGGCTCGCCAGCTTCTTGGCGAAGTCGGCCTGCGCCTTGTCCGGCAGCCCGGTGATCCTGGCGTCCACCACCTTCAGGCAGACCGAGGTGTTGGACCGGATCGCCTTGCCCGCGGCCAGGAAGTCGACCCAGGCCGACTTCTCCACCCAGCGCTCAAGGACCGCGAGGTTGCGGTCGGCGCGGCGCTGCATCTCAAGGAGGCCGCCGATGGACTGGCCCCAGCGCAGGGCGTCCAGCGCGTCCTCCACGCAGAGCATGGAGGGCGTGTTGATGGTGGCGCCCTCGAAGATCTCCGCGTTCAGCTTGCCCGCCTTGGTCATGCGGAACAGCTTGGGCAGCGGCCGGTCGGGGGTGAAACTCTCCAGCCGCTCCACCGCGCGGGGACCGAGGATCAGGACGCCGTGCGCCGCCTCGCCCCCCAGCGCCTTCTGCCAGGAGAAGGTCACGACATCGAGCCTGTCCCAGTCGAGCGCCTGGGCGAAGGCGGCGGAGGTGGCGTCGCAGATCGTGAGGCCCTGCCGGTCGGCGGCGATGAAGCCGGCGTCCGGTACGCGCACGCCGGAGGTTGTGCCATTCCAGGTGAAGACCAGGTCGGCGTCGGGGCGCACGCGGGCGAGGTCCGGCAGCGCGCCATAGGGTGCGTCCAGCACCTCGACGTCCTTCAGCTTCAGCTGCTTGACGACATCGGTCGCCCAGTCCTTGCCGAAGCTCTCGAAGGCCAGCACCTGCACGGGCCGCGCGCCCAGCATGGACCACAGGCACATCTCCACCGCTCCGGTATCGGAGCCCGGGACGATGCCGATCAGGTGGCTGTCCGGCACTTCGAGGAGCGCGCGGGTGAGGTCGATGGCCTGGCCGAGCCGCGCCTTTCCGGGCTTGGACCGGTGCGAACGGCCGAGCACGGCGGACGCGAGCTTTTCGGGGGACCAGCCGGGGCGCTTGGCGCAGGGGCCGGAGGAGAACTCGGGGCGCGCAGGGCGCAGCGCCGGCTTGGCCGGTGTAGAAGTCATGGCGATGAACTCCCATCCTTGCAGATGGACTGCACCCCGTTGGGAGGGTGTGGCCCGCCCGCCAGGAACGCCGGTTCGGCCCGCGATGCAAGCGCAAAACCTGATGAACCCGATACGGCCTGGGCGTTCAAAGTAGGTTCAGCGCGGAGGTCGCTTCCTGCTACTAGACCTCCGTTGGTTGGATCGGCCCGCGAGCTAGGCCGTTCTGCCCGACGGTCGAGGTGGGCCAAGGGGCGCGCCGAAACGCAGGAGCTATTCGATGAAGATGCTGATTTCGACGCTTGTCGCCACCGCCGCGCTGGCGGGCGCAGTCTCGACCGCCCAGGCCTATCCCTATCACCACCACTACTTCCATCACCGTCACCACTTCTTCCACCGTCATTACTGAGAACGGCCAGTCCGGTCGGCGTCCGATGACGCCGACCGGAACTCACAGAGGAAGGAAGGAAATCAAGATGAAGACGCTGATCCTGGCCGCCGTCGCCGCCGCAACACTCGGTTCGGTCGCGCCCGCGGCGACGGCGCAACCCTACGGCTACTACCATCACGGCTACGGCCACCGCTTCTACGGTCACCGTTTCGGGTACGGGCCGCGGTTCTATCCCCGGTTCGGGGGTCGCCGTTTCTGCTACTACCATCCTGGCCGCTGCGGCTACTGAGGCCGCCCGGTCTGCTCAAACCCTGAGACGGGCCTCCATGACGCTGACCGCCTCCCCGGTGATCAGCACGCGTTCCCCGGCGACCTCGCAGTGGAGGTCGCCGCCCCGCCCCGGGTAGGCCTGGTGGAAGGCGAGCGACAGCCGCCCGAGCCGCGCCGCCCAGAACGGGGCCAGGATGCAATGGGCGGAGCCGGTCGCCGGGTCCTCCGGTATGCCGCTGCCGGGAGCGAAGAAGCGGCTCACCACGCGATAGGGCCGCCCGGCGTCCGCCTCCGCCGAGACGATCACATTGCCCCGGGCTCCTTGCGCCTGCCCGAACCGCGCCAGGGCCGCGATGTCGGGCCGCAACTCGCGCACGGTCTTCTCGCCCTCGAGCACCACCAGGAGGTAGCGGCTCTTCGCCACCTGCCGTGGCTTCGCGCCGAGCGCGTCTTCGAGGCCGGCCGGCGTCTCCACGGGCCTGGCGGGGGCGGCGGGCAGGTCCATGCGGTAGCCCCCGCCTGCGCGCTCCACGACCAGCTCGCCCGACCACCGGGTTTCGAAGACGATCCGGGAGCCCGCCGCGCCCAGCTCGGCGAGAAGGACGTGCGCGCTGGCCAGGGTCGCGTGGCCGCAGAGCTCCACCTCCTTGGCAGGCGTGAACCAGCGGAGCTCGAAGCGGTCGGGCGCGTCCGTGCGGCGGAGGTAGGCGGTCTCGGCGTGCTTGTTCTCCTCCGCCAGCGCCTGCATCCAGCGGTCCTCGGGCCAGGCCTCGAACGGCTCGACCACCGCAGCGGGGTTGCCGGTGAAGGGCCGGCTCGCGAAGGCGTCCACCGTCCACTGGCGCATCGTGCGTCCTTCCTTCAGGTCCAGGGCGCGCTTACCCCGGGCGGCGGAGAGGGGGCAAGCCGTCGCGCAGCCGCCAGCCGTGGTCCATCGGGCCATGCCCGGCGCCGAAGCCCGGAGCGTTGAGGATGGCTCCCCGGACGTAGTCGCGTCCCGCCGCCACCGCGTCCGCCAGCGCCGCGCCCCGCGCC
>CAXUCS010000135.1:0-6444 GCA_964249365.1 uncultured Caulobacteraceae bacterium
GCCTTGATCGCCTCCCATGCCGCGCCCTGGGCCTGCACGCTCTCGAAGGCGGCGTCTGCGAACACGTGAGGATGGCGGCGCACCATCTTGTCGCAGATGGCGGCGGCCACGTCCTCGAAGGCGAAGGCGCCGAGCTCCTCGGCCATGCGGGCGTGGAACACGACCTGGAGCAGGAGGTCGCCGAGCTCCTCCTTCAGGTCGGCCATGTCGTTGCGCTCGACGGCGTCGGCGACCTCGTAGGCCTCCTCCAGCGTGTAGGGCGCGACCGGCTGCCCCTGGGACCTTCAGCAGACCTTCGCGACGGTCGCCGGGTCGCGCAGCCGCGCCATGATGGCCAGCAGCCGGTCAAGCGAGGGCTGATCGCTCACGCCGCCTCCGCCAGGCGGAGGGCGGGCGGGACGGAGCCGGCCAAGTCCGGCATGGCGTCCGTCCCCATCCAGCGGTCCCAGCAGCGCAGGTAGAGGCCGTAGTTGGTGCGAAGGCGCGTGTGGTGGAGGCTGTGGTGGGTGGCGGTGATGACCCAGCGCCCGACCGGCCCACGGACCCAGCGCTCAGGCCACAGCTCGAAGCCGCAGTGGTTCATCAGGGCGGAGAGGGTCATGAGCGTGAGGAGGGCGAGCGCCACGTCGACGTTGATGGGCACGAGGAAGGTCATGGCCGGCAGGAGCCAGGCGGTCGAGGCCGCCTCCGCCGCGTCGAAGGCGAAGGAGGCGAAGGGCGTGGGCTCGCGCGAGCGGTGATGGCCCCGGTGCGCCCAGGCGAACAGCCGCGGGTGGTGCAGGAGGCGGTGGGTCCAGTAGTAGTGGGTGTCCTGCACCACGAGGTAGAGGAGGGCGCTCGCCGGCAGCAACCACAGCCCGTAGCGGCCCGGGTCGGCGTACATGCGGCCCTGGCCGTGCAGGAAGGCCTGCAGCGCGACGGCCGCCGGCAGGGCGTAGATGGGCGAGGACACCAGCGAGGCCCGGAGCTCGTGCAGCACCGCCCCGCGGGTCGGCGCGCGCGTGTTCAGCCGCTGGGCCCGCCGGAGCCTCGGGCGGCCATCCTTCCACAGCAGGGCGTAAAGGCCGCCGGCGACCAGGAGGTAGCGGAGCGCGATGATCACGCTCAGCGCCACGGTCGTCGCCAGCAGGGACATGGGCACTTGATAGCGCGCGCCCCATGCCGGACGCAACGCGGCCGAAACTTCAGAACAGCTCGGCCTCGTCGCCGGCGCCCTTCTCGTGCAGCGCCACGGCCGGGGTGCGCCAGCCGGAGCGCTCACCCCAAAAATAGAAGCCGACGCCCATGAGCGCGACCAGGAGGAGGTCGACGCCATAGGGAATGGCGCCGACCCCACCGAACTGCCGGCTGCCCAGGTAGGAGACGAGCGCCATGGCCGGCAGGTAGGCGATCAGCCACCAGGCCCCGTGGAGGTGGGCGCGGAAATCCTTCCAGCCGTGCCGCTGCTCGGCCCAGACGTAGATCGGCAGCGCCACCACGATCAGCCCGATCACCTCGGCGGTCAGCGGCCAGCGCGCCCAGTAGAGGAGAAGCGTGCAGAGCGTGAAGGCCACGGGCGCGAACACGGGCAGAACGGGCGTGCGGAGCGGCCGCTTCATGTCGGGCGCGACCCGGCGCAGCGCCCCCACCGCGATCGGCCCGATCTGGTAGGAGATGATGGTCGCCACCGAGATCACCGCCGCCAGCGACCCCCAGCCGCGCAGGAAGAACAGGAAGAGGAAGCTGACCACCAGGTTCAGCCACATGGCCGGGCGCGGGATGCCGCTCCCTTCGTGGATGCGGCCGAAGACGCGGGGGAGCGAGCCCGACTTCTCCATGGCGTAGATCATGCGCGCGGTGGTGGCGGTGTAGGTCATGCCCGTGCCGCTCGGGCTGACGAAGGCGTCGGCGTAGAGCAGCAGCGCCAGCCAGTTCAGGTTCAAGGCGAGCGCGAGCTGGGCGAAGGGCGAGGAGAAGTTCACCGCCGCCCAGCCCTGGCGGAGCGTCGCCGGGGGCGTGGCGCCCACGAAGGCGAACTGCAGCAGGATGTAGACCACCGTGGCGATCACGATGCTTCCAAGCACCGCTATGGGCACGTTCTTTGCCGGGTTCTTGGCCTCGCCCGCCAGGTTGATCGGCCCCTGGAAGCCGTTGAAGCTGAAGATGATGCCGGAGGTGGTCACCGCCCCGAAGATGGCCGGCAGGTCCATGGCCGCCTTGCCGGGATGCAGGCCGACGGCGAAGTTCTCCCGGTGGAAGCCGGCGACGATCAGGGCGATCCCGGTCAGGGCCGGGATCACCAGCTTGAAGCCGGTGATCCCTGCGTTGGTCTTGGCGTAGAGCTGCACGCCCCAGTAGTTCAGGAGGAAATAGACCACCACCAGCACCGCGGCGAGCGCGAGGCCGGTGGGGCTGAGCTCGTGGCCGTTGTAGAGCGCGTGCGCCCAGGTGTACGGCCAGGAGGCGACGTACTGGGCCGAGGCCTCCGCCTCCACCGGCACGGCGGAGGCGATGGCGATCCAGTTGGCCCAGCCGGCCGTGAACCCCACCAGCGAGCCATGGCTGTAGTAGCCGTAGCGCACCATGCCGCCGGTCTCGGAGAACATGGAGCCGAGCTCGCAGAAGACGGTGGCGATGATGGCGATGAAGGCCGCCCCGATCACCCAGGCCCAGACCGCGCCGGGGCCGGCGAGCTGGGCGGTGTGCCAGGCCCCGAACAGCCAGCCCGAGCCGATGATGCCGCCAAGTCCGGTCATGGTGAGCGGGATCAGGCCGATGTCGCGACGGACTTTGGACGGGGGCAAGGCCAGGCTCGTGTTGCTTGGCCCCAAGGGTTAGAGGCAAAGCTGGCCGGGCGCCAACAGCTTCGCTTCGGACGCAGCGGATAGGATGGGGCTGCGCAGCGTTCAGCCTCCATGTCCGAACCCGCGCTGATCCTGACGCTGAAGCTCGACGCGGCCGCCTTCGAGCGGCTGGACGGCTTGCGGCGCGAGCACTTCCCGCCCGCGCTGAACCACATCCCCGCCCACCTGACGCTCTTCCACCACCTTCCGGGCGAGAGGCTGGACGCGGTCGTGGACGCGCTCGCCACCGGGGCGCCCCCCGTCATGCCCCTGCGGGCGACGGGCTTGCGCAAGCTCGGGCGCGGCGTGGCGTTCGAGATCGCGGGTGCGGAGCTGAAGAGCTGGCGGGCCGATCTCGCCCGGCGGTGGAACGACTGGCTGACGCCCCAGGACCGCCAGGCGTTCCGCCCCCACATCACTGTGCAGAACAAGGTGGAGCCGCTCCTGGCGCGCGATCTGCACGACCGGCTGCAGGCGAGCTTCCAGCCTTTCGACCTCGCCGGCGAGGGCGTGGTCGTCTGGCGCTACCTCGGCGGCCCCTGGGCCTTGGAGGCGGAGGTCGCCTTCAGGCCAGCGCCCTGAGCGCCTGCGCCAGTTCCTCCACCGCCTCCGTCGTGGTGGCCCATGAGCACATGAACCGCACGCTGCCGTCGGTGAAGCGGTAGACGCTCCAGCCCGCAGCCCGCAGCCGCTCCAGCGCCGGCTCGTCCATCCGCACGAACACGCCGTTGGCCTCCACCGGATGGGTGAGGGGAAAGGCCATGAGGCCTGCCAGCCGGCGCGCCATGGCGTTGGCGTGGGCGGCGCGAGCGATCCAGGCGCCGTCTCGGAGCATGCCGATCCAGGGCGCCGCCAGGAAGCGGCCCTTGGACGGAAGCTGGCCCGCCTGCTTCAGCCGGGCGTCGAAGCGGCGTGACAGGGCGGGGTCGAACAGCACCACCGCCTCCGACAGCGGCATGCCGGCCTTGGTCCCGCCCATTACCAGGATGTTGATCCCGAGCGCAGGCAGCGCCTTGAGGTCGAAGCCGGCGGCGGCGGCGTTGGCGAGCCTGGCCCCGTCCAGGTGGACGGACAGGCCGTGCGCCTTGGCCTGGGCGGCGAGCGCTCCGACCTGTCCGGTCGTATAGACGGTCCCGTACTCGGTGGCGTTGGTGAGCGAGAGCGCGGCGGGCGACTGGCGGTAGGAGGCCTCCGGCGCCCGCAGCGCGGCGGCGAGCGAGGCGGGGTCGATGCGGCCCGAGGGGCCCTCCAGGCCGATCAGGCTGAGGCCATGGCCGAAAAAGCCGGGCGCGCCGGTCTCGTCGGTCTGGATGTGGGCGTCGCGATGGGAGAGCACCGCCTCGAACGGCCGGCAGAGCGCTGCGCAGGCTAGCGCGTTCGCCGCCGTGCCGGAGGCGACGAAGCGCACATCGGCGTCGGCGTCGAGCAGGCGTCGCACAGCGTCCGCCGCCTCGCGCGTCACAGGGTCGGTCCCGTAGCCGCTGGCGAAGCCGGCGTTGGCGGCGAGGAGCGCCTCCATGGCCTCCGGCGCCGCGCCGGCGGTGTTGTCGGAGGCGAAGTCGTAGCGGCTCATTGCGGGACGGGTGGCGCCTGGGGTGTCGAGGGGGCTGACCCGCCGAGCTGCCAAAGGATCGGGATTGTCATCTCCGCCTCGATGGCCTTGCCGTCCCTTGTCGCAGGACGAGCATGCACCAGCCTCAGCACCCGCAAGGTCGCCGCGCCGAAGCCATAGCCGGTCGGCATTTCCTCGGCGATCTGGCAAATGGAAAGCTGACCCGTCTCCGACACGACGCATTTCGCAACGACGCGGCCAGATATGTTCATGCGCATCGCACGCTCAGGATAATACTGTGTCATCAAGGTGCCGAGACTGATTGAAGGGTTCGTCGGCGGTGCAGGTTCCATGCTTGCAGCATCGGGCTGGAATGCTGAAGTTGCGGCGAGTGCGAGGACGCTGAAAGCGATCATTCGGGGTTGTCCAGCCTATCGGCACGGCGTAGTGCTGGGAAGAGTTGCGCCCATAGCCCCGTGACGCCCAGCGAGCCGAAGCCGCCGAAGAGCGCGGCGCCCACAGGGCCGACCAGGCGCGCGACCACGCCCGTCTCGAACTCGCCGAGCTCGTTGGACGCGCCGATGAAGAGGTCGGAGACGGCCGAGACGCGGCCCCGCATGGCGTCGGGCGTCACGATCTGCACCAGGGTGGAGCGGACGTAGACGGAGATCATGTCGGCCGCGCCCAGGATCGCCAGCGCCACGACCGACACCCACATCAGCCGGGAAATCGCGAACACGACGGTGGCCGCGCCGAAGGCCGCCACGCCCGCGAACATCCACCGCCCGGCATAGCGCTGGATGTGCCAGCGGCTGAGCGTCAGCGCCATGGCCGCCGCCCCGATCGCCGGGCCCGAGCGCAGGATGCCGAAGCCGTGCGCGCCCACCTTGAGCACGTCGCGGGCATAGACGGGCAGGAGCGCTGTGGCGCCGCCGAGCAGCACCGCGAACAGGTCGAGCGAGATGGCCCCCAGCACGATGCGGTTGGTCCACACATAGTGCAGCCCCTCGCGCACCAGCTCCAGCGGCGGCAGGCTGGAGGCGCCGGTCGGCCGGGTGTCGGCCCGCAGCATGAGGAGCGTCGCGACCGCCGCCGCGTAGAGCCCGGCCGACCCGAGGTAGGCCGCCGCGGGCGAGACCGCGCATAGGGCCCCGCCGATCCAGGGGCCGAAGATGGCGGCGCTCTGATAGCCGAGCGAGGTCCAGGCGATCGCGCGGGGCAGGACCTCGCGCGGCACCAGCATGGGTCCCATCGCGCCCTGGGCCGGCGACAGGAAGGCCCGGGTGGCCCCGAACACGGCCGCCATCGCAAAGATGGGTACGAGCGTCTGCGCCGGATGCATCGCCATGGCCGCCAGCACCAGCACCGCGACCGTCTCCAGGCCGAGGCAGGCCAGGATGATGGCGCGACGGTCGCGCCGGTCGGCCACCGCGCCGGCCACGAAGGTCAGGAGGAAGAGCGGCACGAACTGCGACAGCCCCACCATGCCGACCAGGAAGGCGGCTTCCTCCACGCTGCGGGAGCGGCGCGCCACCGTGTAGACCTGCCAGCCTATGGTGACGCTCTGCGCCTGGATCGCCAGGGTGGCGAGGACCCGACCGAGCCAGAACAGGCTGTAGTCGCGGTAGCGGAACACAGCGGCGGTCTGTAGGGCAGGCGAGGTCATGTGGCGCTGCAGCATGGCGGCGCCGGAGGGCGGGTGCAATCCTGTTGACCGGTGCGGGCGCTCTCCTCAATAGCGGCGTCCTGCGGCGCTCCGGCCGCGCCGGACCGCCCGCATGAGCCCGACGTCCCTGCTGCGCGCGGAGCCGCTCGCGACCGTGTCCGCCGTCGTGAGCTTCCGCTCCGAGGGCGCGGCGGACACCGCAGGCGTGGACGCCCTCATTGAGCGGGCGTTCGGCCCCGGCCGCTACGCCAAGACGGCCGAGCGGCTGCGGGAAGGCGCCCGGTTCCATCCGGAGCTGTCGGTCTGCGCCTGGCGGGACGGGACGCTGCAGGGGGCCGTGCGGCTCTGGCCGGCCCGCATCGGTACGACGCCCGTGCTGTTCCTCGGTCCGATCGCGGTGGAGC
>CAXUCS010000136.1:0-6422 GCA_964249365.1 uncultured Caulobacteraceae bacterium
GGGCCCTGGGTGAGACCCCGGCGACGATCTTCGTGGTGGCCGACGCCGGGGGGCGCTTGGCGCCGGACGCCGCGGAGCGGATGGACTCGGCGCTGGAGCGGGGGGCGGCCCTGGTCTACGCCGACAGCGACACGGCCGAGCGGCTTCCCGGCGGCGGGCTCGGACGACACTGCGATCCCGTCCTTCGCACCGCCTTCGACGCCGAGCTCTTCCTGCAGCAGGGCGACCTCGGTCCCCTGCTCGGCGTGACGCGGCGAGTCCTGGAGACAACTGACTGGGGGGACGTGGCCGACCCTTACGGTCTCGTGCTGCAGGCCATGGGCAGAGGTGCGCCCGGCGGCTTCGTCCATATCCCCCGCGTCCTGTCGCACCTGGCGGCCCCGGCAGGCCCGGTCGACACGGCTGCACGGGCTGCGGCGCTGGACGCTCACCTCGCACTCCACCACCCGGGCGCGAGGGTCACGCCGCATGCCGACGCTCTGGGCGCGAGCGTGCCCGGCGCCCTCCGCGTACGCCGGCCGCTCCTGCCCGCGGCGCGCGCGGCGGTGATCGTGCCCACCCGCGACCGGCTGGACCTGCTGGAGCCCTGCCTCGAAAGCCTCGCCACGACCGCGGAGCAGAACCGGACGGCGCTCGAAGTGCTGGTGGTCGACAACCGGAGCCGCGAGCCGGAAACCGCCGCCGCCCTGCAGCGCTTCGCCCGGAGGCTGACGCTTCGCGTCATTCCGCATGACGGCGTCTTCAATTGGTCGCTGATCAACAATCGCGCGGCGACCGAGACGGACGCCGATGTGCTGATCTTCCTCAACAACGACACGGCCGTGCTCACGGCGGACTGGTGCGACGAACTCTGCAGCGAGGCGCTGCGGCCGGAGGTCGGCGCGGTCGGCGCCCGGCTCCTGTACGCCGACGGCACGATCCAGCACGCCGGCGTGGTGGCGGGGGGCGTCCACGCCTTCGCCGCGCACGAGGGTGTGGGCGCCCCGGGGCGAGACCCCGGCTATCTCGGCCGCCACGCCTTGCTGCGCGAAGTGTCCGCGGTGACGGGGGCTTGCCTGGCGACGCGACGGTCGGTCTTCACCGGCCTCGGCGGCTTCGACGCCTCGGGCCTGCCCGTCGAGAGCAACGACATCGACTACTGCTTCCGCCTCAGGGCCGCCGGGCTGAAGGTGCTCTACGACCCTTACTGCACGCTCTACCATTACGAGTCGAAGTCGCGCGGACCCAATGTGGACCGCGCGAAATGGCGGGCGGCCGAGGCGGCAGGCGCCCTGATGCGCGCGCGCTGGGGCGAGGCCTACCGGGCGGACCCCTTCTACAACCCTCACTTCGACCGGACGAGCGCGCCGCTCACCCGGCTGAGACCGACATCGCCGGAGACCTAAGGAGAGAGGGTTCCACGAAAACCGCGTCGAAGGACAGCCCGGCTATTTCACCGCCAGGATCTCGTGGAGAGGGGTGACCTCCAGGTCGCCTGCTTCGCTGGACGGGTACAGGTGACCCATCTTGATGAAAGTCTCGAGCACCTCGCTGAGATGCGGGGCGTTAACGTCATCAAAGATCAGATTGGCACCGGCGCCCTTCATTCTCAGGCAGTTGCTGATGTCTGTATAGGCGAGCGCGGCGCCATGGCCGCCGTCGACGTGCATCAGGTCGAAGGTCAGGCCGGGATACTCCACAGCGAGCCGTGGTAGGACTTCGCGCGAGTCGCCCTCAAAGAAGTGGAAGCGGCGGCCGAACCTTTCCTTGAGGAAGGCGGCCGCGTGACGCGTGTACTCGTGGGCGCAGATGTCGACGCCGAAGAAATGAAGCGTCGGATTGGACATCAGGCATATCAGCGCGGAGTGACCGCCGTTCAGTCCGATCTCCACCATCGAGCGGCTTCGGTCCGCCAGGGTCCAGAGATTGGCGCGCTTCATCGCATGGTTCAGGTCAGGCGTGGGCGGCGCCAGCCGGTAGTCCGCCGCCGACGTGTCGTGCCAGTAGCAGACGTTCCCTTCGATCGGCTCGCCCGTGATCGAAATCCTCTCGTTCAAGTCGGACAGAACGGCCAGGAAGTCGCTCCGCAGCGCAGGATCGCGCGAAGGATAGTAGTCCGCGCCAGCACCCGCAGCCGGAGGAGAGTCGTTCATCAGCATTCCCGTCGCGTCTTTCGATGGCCGGTCGTCACCGCGCGCCCAATGGGTCCAGCGGGCCAGATAGTGCTTGTAGCCTTCGCGATCGGTGTGGAACAAGGTGTGATAGGTCGGCACGGTCGCGTCGTCGGGATGGCCCAGCATGTGCAGCGCGCCCGCAGGCTTAAGCCCGTGGAAGTGGACGACCCGGGCGCCGGGATTAAGCCCCCAGTACGGCTTCCAATTATAGTCCTCGGCCAGCCTGCCCGTCCGAGCCCCGTAGAACAGGCGATAGGCGTCCTGGTCGAAGGTCGCGAACCGATCCAGGTTGTCCCGGATGAAACCGGTGAACTCCGCCTGCGACTTCCTCAGGTGCGGCAGGTTCATGACCATGACGCCCGTGTTGAAGTTGGCGTAGTCGGACCGGGTGAACTCCGGGGCGCACATGAAGGGCGAGGAGAGATCGACCTCCAGGTCCACCGGCCCTTCGAACATGACGTCACAGTCGGTGTAGAGGACGACGTCCTCCTCCTGCTCCAGCAGGGGGATTTCAGTCCGCAGGAAAGCGCCGCTCGCGATGTTCACGAGCGAGGGGTTCGCGCCGTAGTGGTCCTGCAGACGGTCGTAGAAGCTCACCCGGTGACGCAGAACGGTGACGCCGAGCGCTTCGAGGCGCGGCAGCAAGGGGTCGGGACCACCATCGAAGATCATACAGGGCTTCAGGGTCGTTCTGGCCCGGGCAGACCTCAGGGCGGCGAAGATCATGTCCTCCCAGAACTCGCGCCCGCTGCGCAAGGACTCCTCGTTGAGGGCGAAGAACCATTTCATGGCCTGGGACCTCGGCGATCCTCTGCCTGCGCCGCGTCGATGAAGGCCTGGATGTCGCCGGATAGCAGGAGGTCGAACCAGCGGGGGAGTTCGTCCTCGGGCCAGTTCCACCACGCGATCCGCAGCAGCGCCTCCACCTGTTCCGGCGGGAAGCGGGAGCGGATGAGCCGCGCCGGGTTGCCGCCGACGATGGCGTAGGGCGCCACATCCTTGGTCACGATGCTGTAGCCGGCGATGCACGCGCCGTCCCCTATCGTCACCCCTGAGAGGATGACCGCGCCCTGGCCGAGCCAGACGTCGTTGCCGATCACCACGTCGCCACGCGTGGCGGGATGGCCCACGATGTGAACGGCGGATGGATGCAGGACGTTGAAGGGGTAGGTCGTCACCCAGTCGGGCCGGTGCTCGCCACCGAGGAGGATGCTGACCGATCCCGCGATAGAGCAGTAGCGACCGATGGTCAGGCGGCCGTCGGCGCCCCAGAGCTGAACATGGGGCGCCCCGTAACTGAAGGCGCCGATGCTCCAGCCGTGCTCGTCCGCCTGCGCCCTGAGGAGATCGCTGGTGTAGAACCTCTCCACATCAACGTACCGGCTGGGGGATCTCGGCTGCGATCTCCTCGAAGGAGCGCAGGGCGAAGACCTGCGGGTTCAGCACGACTTCGGGGAATTGCAGCCGAGCGATGTCCTCCACTCTCGCGAGCGCGCCCGGCGACGGGCTGTCGGCCCGCCACATCACCATCTGCCCGTGGTTCTCCAGCACCGTAGCGTAGCGGAAGAACGGCATATAATGGTGCACGAAGAAAACCAGCCGGAACACGTCGCCCATCCACGACCCATCGTGGTTGCCGACCGCCGCCCAGAAACGGCGGGACAGGTCGAGGTCGGGGAGCGACGCCGCATATGTATTGGGGATCACATCGTCCACGACGATTACCCCGTCCGGCTTGATGCAGGCGACCGCGTTCAGCAAATCCTTCAAGGTTTGGTCGAAGGTGTGCAGACCATCGATAAATATGACGTCGAACAGGTCGGCCGGTTTCTTGACGTCCAGAAAGTAGGCGTCGCTCGTCACCTCGTGGTAGCTGCAGGCCGCGTTCGCGGGATCGGCCTGGGCGGCGGCGACGTCGAACGAGAAGCGCGGGTCCACCGCCACCTTGCGGGCGGCCCGGATCGCGTGGAAGGTGGCGCCTTCGTCGACCCCGATCTCCAGGTAGGCCGGGTCCGCATAGCGGTCCAGCAAGCGTTGATTGACTTCGTGGCGCTGCATCAACACTCGCTCGACCGTGGAGTCGAAGATGTGGGAAGGCGAACGCCATGGCGGCGCCGGCTGCCGCCGTCAAGCGCGCAGCGTCTCCCCCCTCCGTCCGCCTCGCCGCTGGACGCCGACCACCGTCGCCTCACGACCGCTCGATCCGTTCCAGAAACCGCGCCACATCGTCCGCCCCGACGGCGAAGCTGTTCAGGTGGGGAGGAAGTTCGGGCGACACGCCACCGCCGAACAGGGCGAAATAGGGATGGCCCATGACGCTGGCGAGGTCCCAGTAGAAGGGCTCGACCCAGCCTTCCGGCGCGAGATATCCCACCCGGCATCCGGCCGGGCAGAAGAGGGTGTTGGTCATGGCCGCGCCCATGACGCCGACCACGGCCTCCGCGCCGCTGAACGCCCGGACCTGGTCAGCGAAGCTCAGCGTTTCGGGATCGATCGGCTGGAACCCCGCGGCCGCGAACGCAGGAAACACCTCGTCGAGGTTGACGATCCCGCGTCCCCGGCCGGCGCAGCGGGTGACGAAGAGGCGGCGGGCGGTCTCGCCGGACTGAGGACCGAGCGCGCGTACGGCCCGGGTCCGCAGGCGGTGAAGGGCCTCGGGCAGCTTCAGCACCGGATGGTGCGATACGGGTGTGACGTAGGTCACCCGGGGCGCGGCGTAGGACGCCGCCGGATCGAGGAAGCTGACACCCGGCATCGCTCCGCCGAGCGCCAGCTGCAGGCTCGCCAGCCTGACCCCGTCCATCGCCGGTCCTGCCGAGGGAACGAGGATGTGGGCGCCCTCCAGGTCGCCGACGAGCGCGGCGATGCGTGGCAGGTCGTCCACGAGCCAGTGCCCGTAATTGAAGCTGCCGGCCGACCCCAGGAAGACATAGTCGATCCCCGGGTCGTCCAGGGTCGCGTCGGGCGGCGCCGAGGCAGGATCAGGTCTCGTAACGGCTCCGGAGCACCCGGTCGGCGTCTTCGCGGGCGTCGATGTGGCGGGGCATGGAACGGGAGTAGGAGCTCGCCGGGAAGACCACCGATCGCTCGCCTTCCCAGACGAAGTCGGGAGGGACGGAGCCGTCCGGTGACAGTTCCGGATCGTAGGCGAGCACGGACGCCACATCCTCGGCTCTCAGTACGCTCGTCAGCCGGTCGCCGAGCATCACCGGGCGTCCTGGATACCGAGCCAGGGCATGGCGACTCTCGGCGGCCAAGCCAGGTCCGACGGCTGCGCAGGCGTCGAGGGAACATCGCCTCCGGCCTCCGATGCCGCGGTGACGGCGCGACGATGCCGGAGCACGTGGGGGATGAGGATCACCGCGCCGGGACCCGCCGCCTCCAGGCCAAGCCGGGCCAGGTCGCGGCCATCGCCCCATCCCGTCGCGTGACGAAGACCGCTGATCTGGCGGGCCAGGCGCGTCTCGCAAGCGACGAGCCAAGCCCCTTCACCCTCGGCATCCGGCGCGACCGACGGCGCCCCGGGACGGGAGGGGAGACGGACGCCGTGCGGATCGGCCTCGTCCTGCCGACCGAACAGGAGTTTAGCGCCAGGGGTCCTTTCGAGGGTCTCGGCCAGGAGGAACAAGCCATAGTCGGGAAAGAGAATGGTTTCGTTCGCCGGCACGATGAACTCGCCCGTCGCGAGCGCGAGGGCGGCCTCGCTCTCCTCCCCCGGCAGGTCCTGTGGGACGAAGCGGATGCGCGGATCGTCGCACGCCAGATCGGCCAAGGCGTCGCACGTTTGTGGGTCCGACGAAGGGTGAGCGGCGAGCACGACCTCAAAGAAGGGATAGTTCTGGTCCAGCATGGCGTCGAGGCATGGCTGAAGGCGTTCGACGGGCGCGTCGCCTATGGACATAAGAAACGAAAAGCTGGGCTTCTTTCGAAACGGGCCCATCATCTCGGCCATGCGCAGATAGTCCAGGGCGAAGGGGCGCTCGTACCGCTCGAACCATTGCGGATAGCCGTTCTGAACCGCCTCCGCACCGAGAAGCTGGGTGAGCTCACGCGACAGCTCCACCTCGGCCCGCGGGTCGTCCTTCCATCCCGCCGCGGGCTGGAGCAGGCGTCGCGCCGTGCGAAGCCGGAAGGCGGCTTCGGCCCCGTCGGGCATGAGCGCTGCGATCAGCCGCGCCAACGCGGCGTCGTCCGGGAACGACTGGAGGCGCAGCCCCACCAGACCCCGGCTCCCCGCGTGCTCCGCCGGATCGATCCGGAGGCTGAGGG
>CAXUCS010000137.1:0-6358 GCA_964249365.1 uncultured Caulobacteraceae bacterium
GCACAACCTTGCCAAGGTTGGGGTCGAGGGTTCGAATCCCTTCGCCCGCTCCAAAATTCTTATGTATTTTGAAAGGTCTGTGGAAGCCTGTAACGGCCGTAGGTGCCTAGATGCACTCGAGTCTCAGACCATCCAATCGCATTCTAAGCTGCCGAAAAATTCTCGGCAGTGTGTACGTCGTGTCGCGCTGGCCCGGGCTGCACACGAGGGAGGGTACCCTTTCAGCACCCAAGGCAGGGCTTGCAAGTGGCTTTGGATCGCAGAAGCCAGTGGTTGCGGGAACCCGCACTGGCCGTTGTGATACGCCGTCGATCATCTACAAACTCAAGGCTTGAGGCCCATCACGCGCCGGCTGGATCAGTGAGATCGGCCAGGAACTCCGAAACCGGTCTGACGCCTGTCACTAGCAGGCGGTCGCGGGCGCGAGTGACGGCGACGTACAGGATCTGGCGCTCGGTGTCGTACACCTCGTCCAGGTCGGCCTCGTCGCTGGCGGTGGCGATCCGCCCCGCCGACTGGATCACATCCGCATCGCAGGCCAAGACCAGCACGGCGCGGAACTCCAGCCCTTTCGCGAGGTGCATGGTCCCGATCGTCACGCAGTCCAACGTCGCGGCGTCGTTCGACTCAACGGGCTTGAGGCCGCTGGCTGAGATCGTCGCGCGGCCGCGGTCCAACTCGGCGCGGGAGCGGACGAAGAGGCCGATCTCGTCGGGCGTGAAGCCGTCGGCAAGCGCCTGTCGGATGTAGCTAGCCGCCAACGCGGTCTCTGAGGCGACATCGTCCAGCTTCTCGATCTGCGGCGTCGGACCCTCGAAGACCGAGATGGTCCCACGCCGGGTCTCCTCCCGCCCGTCGAGGTCGCGGACCACGTCGGGCAGGAGCCGGTCGGCCGCCTCTCTGATCTGGTGCGAGGTGCGGTAGTTCACCTTCAAGGTGGCCGAGCGGCCGCGGACGTCCACGCCCAGCGCCTTCCAGGAGAAGGGCGGCTGGAAGATGCGCTGGCCGAGATCGCCGGCAAAGAACAACGCGTCGACGCCCGTCGGCGTCAGCACGGCCAGGAGGCGCAGTTCGGGAACGCCTAGGTCCTGCGCCTCGTCCACCACCACATGCGTGAAGGGCTTCTCGGCCGCCCTGGCGTAGTGCGCGGTCAGGGCGGCGAACACGGCCGCCCAGGTGGTCAGTCCCTGGTGCGCGAGCGTGGCGCGGGCGGCGTCAAACACCGCCCACAGGCGCTCCTCTGCCGGGCGCCGAGGCGGCTTTTGCGCCCCAGTCGCGGCGTTTCCGTATAGACTTCCAGGCTGTCCACCTGCCAAGCGTCGACCACCTGGACGAACTCTCCGAACAGGAAGCGGTCGGAGAAGTCGCTCAGGCCCGTGAGCTTCGCCGCCCCATTGAGGGCGGCGCGCACTTGGGCGTCGGCGGCGATGCGCGGACGACGCCCGAACACCAGCTGGTGCAGTTCGTCGGCGAGGCCCTCCCAAGGAGCCACGGTGATCCGGCCCGCGAAGGCCGGCTCAGAAGCCATGAGGATGGCGAGCTTGCGCTTCAGCGCGGCGGCCAGCGGCTCGGAGAAGGTGGTCAGGAGCACCCGGGCGCCGGCGCTCTCGCGCGCCAGCCGGGCGGCGCGGTGAGGCGGGTCACGCGGGCCGGGCTCGGCCGCAGCCGCATCGCCTCGGACGCCTCCCGCTCGGACGGGCGCTCCTCCGGTTCCGGCACGGTCCCCTCTCCCGCCTCCCCTTCCAGGTCGCTCATGGCCGGCCCTTCGGGTCGCTGCGCACGATGCGGATCTTGTCCTGCCGCTTGCCTCCGAGCCGCAGCTCCGCGGCTGCGAACAGCCGGTCCACCACCATGAACCGGCCCTGGACGCGGTAGTTGACCAGTTCGGCCCCGCCGTCGGCGCCAATGATCCAGAGCGGCGGCATCTCGCCTTGATGTCGTGCACGATGCACGAGCCCGGCCAGGTCAGGAGGGTGGGGATGACCAGCCCCACGCCCTTGCCGGAGCGGGTGGGCGCGAAGCAGAGGATGTGCTCGGGTCCGTCGTGGCGGATGTAGTCCCGCTGCGTCCGGCCGAGGATGGCGCCCTCGGGGCCGAGCAGGCCCGCGCGGCGCATCTCCTGGACCGTCGCCCAGCGGGCCGAGCCGAAGGTGTCGGCGTGCCTCGCCTCCCGCGCGCGCCAGACCGACAGGGTGATGGCCACCACGACCGCCGCCAGCCCGCCCGCGGCAGCGATGTAGGCGCCGTGCTGGAAGACACCGGGTGCGTAGGCGTCGTATGAGAACCACCACCAGAAGAAGGCCGGCGGCGGTAGACGGGGTAGCCGTCGAGCCTGAGCCAGGGCGCGCCGAGCTGGGCCTGGAAGCCGAGGGCTCCGGCCGTCCACTGCGTCGCCGCCCAGACGAAGGCGAACGCGACCGAGCAGACGATGAGGACTTGGCCCCAGAGGATGCGGCTTGCAGTCATGGGCGACCTCCATCTCGTGAGACGCCCCGTCACACAGATCAGGAAGATGGCGCAGGCAACCCGAGTGAGGCGCTGTTCGCGGCTTGGCGTGGCCCTTCGCGCAAAGACCTGTCGTCGACGAACGGGATAGAATTCTCGGCCGGCTCATCGTTCTATGTGCCGACCCCTTTGTGTGGTTGGGACCGGCGTTGGCCCTGAACGGGCGAAGCACCATCCTGAGCATGCTCCTCTTGAGCGGCTTCGTCGCCAGGGACGCCTGCGCCAACCTCTTGGAGAACCGCTGCGCTCCGATAAGCGAAGACGTCCATGGTCAGCGCCTCAACGCCGCCTTCAGCACTGTAGCCGCCCTGGGCGTGGCGGCGGGCGTGGTCTGGGACATGGCTCTGGCGGTCGGTGTCTTCAGCGCCTTGACCTTGGGATCGGGCCTGATGCAACTCGCCGTCGCCCTTGGACGGAGACGCAGCATAAGGGACCAGGGAGTCATGGTTCTAAGCGGCGGCCAGTCGGCCCTAGCCGGCGTCTTCTTCATCGTCTCAATTGCTACATCTTCGGTCGACCTGGACCAAGTCGCGCCTACGCGGCCTTCGGAGGACTATACTTCCTACTCGCCCCGGCGGCACGACGGGTCGCAAGCATGACCCATGATCAAGACGTCCCGCTTCACAGTCCTGCCGCGGCGCGGGTTAACGGATTTTCACTGGCTTGCGAGTGCAGGATCATCAAGGATATGACGACACGGGGGCGGCTATGACGGTTGCAGGCTCGGCCGCAAGAAGCGCAGACGCAGGCGTGCTTGGTAGGACTATGCGCTCGCCGGTAGTGCAGGTTCTCACAATCAGCCTCGCGACGGCGCTGTGGCTAGGCCTGCCGCATGGCAACCTGATCGGCGGCTGGCTTGCGCCCAAGCTGTTCTACCTGGCCGGCATGGGTGGCCTCTTCGCCCTCTGCACGGGCTTCCTGCGAGTCCGGGGCCTGGCCTGGTCCGACGTGGGCCTGCGCAGGCCCCAATGGATCAGAGTCGCCATCGCAATTCCGCTCGGAGGCTTGGCCGCGTATGCGGCGGCCTGGGGAGCTGGCGCAGCCCTGTCTCGTCTCGGCGTGCATCACGCCGACTTCTCGAAGTTCAGTTCCCTCCGCCACGACACGGCGGAATATCTGTTTCTGCTGCTGCCTGTCAGCTGGGGAACGGCGGCCTTTGGCGAGGAGATGATCTTTCGCGGCTTCATACTTGGATCGCTGCTGAACGTCTCCGACCGTCGTGTCTGGGCGGTCGCCGCCCTGGTCCTGCAGGCCACGGTGTTCGGCTTGCTGCATCTTTACCAGGGTGTCGGCGGAGCTGCCGTGGAAGGCACGGTGGGCCTCGTGCTCGGCGTCGTCTGGCTCCTCACAGGCAGGAACCTATGGGCGTGCATCATCATGCACGGACTCACCGATAGCTTCGCGATGACCGCCCTTTATCTGGGGCTCTGAAGACGATGCAGAGGCACGGGTTCGCGACGCCGGACGTGGGGACCGGTCTCCGCCTGTCCACTCACCGGGTGCTACAAGTCCTGCGGCCGGATAGGCCGGCTGGCGCCGTGGCCAGGTCGGCGGCCTTTCTCCTTGTGGTCCTGCTGTTCGACCGCCAACTCATGCACGGCGCGCTTCGGGCGATCGATGCGCTGGCCTGTCCTGGCGCGGAGCGGTGCCCCTCAGCTTTCCGGGAGTTCGCCGGCGAGGGACTGCAGTTCTTGATCGTATTGGGTGCAACCCTGCTGGCGATCAAGGCGAGCCGATCATCCCTTCCCGCGATCGGCCTTCCTTTGGGGCGGGTTCGGAGCGACGCGCTTGGCTCAGGGTGTCGCCCTGGGCGCCATCGGGTTCGTCCTGGTCGTCGCCGCCGTCGGCCTGTTCGGAGGGTACCGCATCACCGGCTTGGCCCATCCTCTCAAGACGACGATCATCGTCGCGCTGGCCCAGCTGACCACCCTCATGCTGGTAGGGGTGACCGAGGAACTCTGGTTCCGCGGCTTTCCACTACAAGCCGCCGCTCGTGGCATCGGCTTCTGGCCCGCGGCCGGCTTGACGTCCCTGGCCTTCGGCCTTTCCCACGTCGGCAACGTGGGCATGACCTGGCAGGGTGTGGCCATGATCAGCATGGCGGGCATGGCCATCTGCCTCATACGCTGGCTTACCGGCAGCCTCTGGTTCGGCATCGGCTCGCATTGCGCATGGGACTACATGGAACTCGTCGTCTTCGCCACGTCCGGCGGGAGCCGGCTCCTGGACGCTCGTACGTCGGGACCGGATTGGCTCACCGGCGGCGGCGCAGGCCTCGAGAGCAGCATGCTCAGCGGCGGCGTCGAGCTGCTCCTCCTCCTTGTTCCGATAGCCCTCTTCTGGCGGCGAAGGCCGTCAGCGACGGCGCGCCCCCGCGCCTCTGCCCAGGAGCTTGAACGATGACCATGGCCAGACGCAAGGTGAGGGATTGGGCACGATCAACGGTGTGGCTGTCGCTTTGCACGATGGCGCTTGCCGGGACCAGCGCTCAAGCTCAGGCGCCGCAACGCTCCCTGGCCGACCTCCAGGGCCGCTGGACATGCTCGGGTCGTTTCGAGGCGAACGGCAGGCCGATCAACGCCGTCCTACTCATGATCTGGGACGCACGCTCGGCGACACTCGTCGTTCACCATGACGATGTGGAGCCCAGCCCCTATCACAGCGTGGAGGTCTGGTCACAGGCCTCGGCCAAGCCCCTCTCGGCAGCGACCTCTGATCCATTCGGGGGATTGCGCGTCTTTGCGTCGACGGGCTGGAGCGGGAACGCCGTAACGTGGAGCCGGCCGGGGCTCGATGGCGGCCCCGCGGAGCAGTTCACCTACGCCCTTGCCTCCTCAAGAGCGATGAGCGTGACTTGGCGCGTCAAGCGGCAGAACGCGGGCCTGGTGGTAGGCGACTCTTTGCAGTGTACGCTGGGAGCTTAAGGGCTGTCGTCAGCCCTAAAGACGGAGGCTCGTCGTTCGCATTGGCCGGGAGCATAACGTCCAAGCTGATCGGTGTAACGCGCCGTCCGACGCGGTCACTATCACCCCAACCAACTTGACGAAGGATTTGGTTCAGCGGCACGCGGCTGAGGCGTAGAATCTGGAGCAGCCTATACAGCTTACCGGACGCACCATGTTGCGCGGTCTCCTGCACACCGCCTTCGAGACGAGGGACGGGACATCCCAGGATGACCGACCACTTAGGCGTTGTACTATAATAACAGCGTACGGGGGACACCTGGATCGCTCGCCGGGCCAGGGCCTGATATCCTTGGACGTCGATCTAGACCTTGCGTGCGTCTGCGAAGAGTCACGGGAGTCCGTCCGTCTACAGGCCGCAGCGGAACGGGAACAATGACTGAGCCGCCTGCGACACCCACGGGCGCTGCACTCGGAGTAGGCCCCGCATAGACGTGAACCGGATAAGGAGATAGTCATTTTATTTAATGACCATCTCCTTTAGTCGGAACAGTTGCTCCCGCGGCATTCCTGATCCTGGCGGAAACTGTTGTGCGCCACTGGCATGCCGTTCTTTTGAGTGCAATACGATTGGCGGCGAGTGTCGAGGCGAATACCTTGTCAGTGTAGTGGACATTAGGTTCGACGACTGAGCCTGAACCAGCTGCGCCCCACCCTGCGAGCCGTAATTGTGGCATCCTCTCACATCCAGCGCGTTTAGATCGCGTCTTTTTGCTTTGGAGGTTTGCGCTCCCACTTCATATATTCTGAAGCAGTAATCGGCTAGGTAGCCGGACCGTTTTGTTTCAGCGATGCTTGACCGGCTCAGACCTGACGTCTGCGCCGCTGGTAGCCGCTCACTTCGTCAGCAGCCTCGACGACACCCAGCCCTGGCGCCCCTCGTCGTCGGT
>CAXUCS010000138.1:0-6310 GCA_964249365.1 uncultured Caulobacteraceae bacterium
TTCGTCGGCCGCCGCCCTGGCCCACGCCGCGCCCCTGGTGCGGCGGGCGGCCGACGAAGGCGCGCGGCTCGTGCTGACGCCGGAGGCCACCAACATCGTGCAGCGCGACCGGACCGAACTCCTCCCCCAGCTCCGTCCGCTGGACGAGGACCCGGTGGTCGCCGGCCTGCGCGAGCTCGCCGCGGAGCGCGGTGTGGAGCTCCTGATCGGTTCGGCGTTGGTGCGGCGCGATGACGGGGGGCTCGCCAACCGCTCGGTGCTGGTGGGAGCCGACGGCGCGGTCCGCGCCACCTACGACAAGATCCACATGTTCGACGTCGACCTGCCGAACGGCGAGCGCTATCGCGAGTCCGCCGCCTACACGCCGGGCGAGGCGGCCTGCGTGGCGCCGAGCGTCGCGGGCCGGCTCGGCTTCAGCGTCTGCTACGACCTGCGCTTCCCGGCCCTGTACCGGGCGCTTGCGGAGGCGGGCGCGGAGCTCATCACCGTGCCCGCCGCCTTCACCCGACCCACGGGCGCGGCGCACTGGGAGACGCTGCTGCGCGCCCGCGCGATCGAGACCGGCGCCTATGTGCTCGCCCCCGCGCAAGGCGGGATGCACGCCGACGGGCGCGGCACCTGGGGCCACACGGCGGTGGTGGAGCCGTGGGGCGCGGTCGTCGCGCGCCTGGACGGCGATGCGCCGGGCGTGGTGATGGCCGAGCTCGACCTCGCCAAGGTCGCCGAGGCGCGCGCGTCCGTGCCCTCGCTCGCCAACGCGCGCACCTTCCGGGCGCCAGAGCGGGCGGCGTGATCCGCTATGCGCTCCTCTGCGAGCACGACCACCCGTTCGAGGCTTGGTTCGGCTCCTCCGGCGACTACGACGACCAGGCCGCGCGGGGGCTGGTGGAGTGTCCCTTCTGCGCCAGCCGGGCGGTGAGGAAGCAGGTCATGGCCCCCGCCGTTGCCGGCGCCCGCGGCTCGGACGCGCCCTCGCCTGAGGCGGCGGCGAAGATGCGCTTCATGATGATGGAAGCGGCCGGCAAGGTCCGCGCCCATGTGGAGTCCCACTTCGACTACGTCGGCGACACCTTCGCCCGCGAGGCCCGCGCGATCCATGAGGGCCGTTCGGAGGAGCGCGGCATCTACGGCGAGGCCAGCCCCGAGGAGGTCAAGGCGCTGGCGGAGGACGGGGTCAAGGTCGCGCCCCTTCCGCCCGCCGTCACGCCCAAGCCGAAGACGCAGCTGAATTGAGCCGGCGCCGGGCGGCGCTTCGCCGTGCGGCCCGGCGTCAGGAGGTCGGCTTGGGCGCGGCCGGGCAGGCCACGCCGGGCTTGGCGAAGGTCAGGACCGTCTCCCGGTCGTGGTAGCGGCCGCAGAATCGGTAGCCGTGGCCGGACGCATAGGCGCGCACCAGCGGGCCGGAGAAGACGAAGCACAGGATCATCAGGGCGAAGGGAACGATGGTCGCCAGCCACTCCAGCGTCTGGGGCATGCGGTTGCGGCGTGCGATGGCGATCCAGGAGGAGATGCGGATGCCGTACAGCCCGAGCCACCCGATCATCGCCACGGCGCCGGCGGAACTCGTGGCCGTCGGCCGCCCTCCGCTGATCTGGCCCAGCTCCTGCACGCCGAGCCAGGCCGAGAAGATCAGGACAAGCGCGACCAGCTCGAAGATATAGAGCGCCGGGTTCCCGGCCCGCTGCGGCTTGCTGAAGTAGGGCTTGTCGAGGAGGAAGTTGCCGCTCAAGGCGTGAGCGCCCAGCCGTATTTGGCGTATTCGTCGCCCAGCAGGTTCGCGGCGCTCTGATAGTATTTATCGATCTTGATGGCCTCTTCCTTCACGTACTGCTTGCTGGCCTGATAGGCCTGACGGCTGGTCGTGACGATCTTGGCCTTGGCCGCGGCGAGCTCCTTCTCCATCTCCTGCTCCCAGCCCATCATGCGTGCGCGACAGCGTTCGGTGAGCTTGTACTTGTTGTCCAGGTGGGTCAGCAGCATCCCGACCGCGAAGCCGACCGCGACCACGGCGATGAAGGTGACGACCACCGGGGCGCCGACCACCACCGCCAGGAACACGCCGGCCTCCGCGCCGACGTAGGCGGCCGTCACCGCCTGCAGCACGTCGCTCGACACGTTCACCCCAAGGCTGACGAAGGAGGGGTGGTCGGAGGTGACTTCCTTGATGACGTCTATGGCAACGAAGGCGATCACGGCGATCTTGGTGCCCTTGGCCGCGTCCTCAAGGATATCCTTGGCGCCCACCACGAAGCAGCGGACCTTGGCGTTCTCCGCAAGGTAGCGTGTGCCTTGCAGATTCGGGCGCAGCTTGGCGTTACCCTTGAATATGATATACTTCTTGCCGCCAACCTCTTTAATGTAGGCGCGGCCCATGACGCCCAGCAGCTTGATCTGCTGCGCAATCTTGAGGTTAGCCTGTGCAAGCTGGGTGATCGCGACGACGTCGGCGTCGATTGAGTTCTTGACCTTCTCGTTCCACTCGATCGCGGTCTTGACGCCTTCCTTCCCCTGCTCACCGAGCTTCTTGAGGTCTTCCATAAGGTCGTCTGCGCTCCAGATATAGACCTCGTGCGCGTCAGCCGCCTGCGCCCCCGCCGCTTCCGCCATTCAGATGCCCCCTCCACCGCCCAACGTCGAAATCTACAGTGGTACCAGCTGCGTCGCCTTGTCTATGGGTGGCCAGCGCCGCCAGCCGTCGTTTCGGTCGCCGGGCACTCCGCGCTCACGCGATGCGCGTCGATCTCCGCTGAGCCGGGGACGCCGAAGCCGCCGCCGGCGGAGACGATGAGCTTGAAGTGGAAGGTGAGGTGGAAGCTTTCGGGCTGGTAGCGGCCGTCCACCGCTACGTCGGAGAGCACCTTGCGCCCCGACTTGGTGTAGCAGGCGCCGCCGCGGTAGGCGGCCTGACCCCCCGCGATCTGCTGGGACGCGTAGGTGCAACGATAGTGGCTGTTGCTGGGAGCGGCGACGAACTTGTCGATCGTCTCGGCCGTCAGGCACTTCTTGGAACGCCCGCCGCCAGGGATCAGCACGGCGTAGCTTTCGGCGCTCTCCCAGTATCCGGGCAGCACCGGAGCGGCCTGCGCGCGCCCGACGCTCGCGATGGCGATCAGGAGCGGTGCGGCGGGCAGGGCGCGGCGCAGGAGGCGGATGGGGTTCAAGGGCGCTCCACCGTCATCATGTAGTTTACGCCGGCGTCGCGGCCCAGCGACCAGCGGCCGGTGAGGGGGTTGAACACGACCCCGAACGGGCCCTGCACCGCCACCGGCTCGCCCGACAGGAACAGCCGCACCTCGTCCGGCGTGAGGAACTTCCTCCAGTCGTGGGCGCCCTGCGGCAGCCAGCGCAGCACGTACTCCGCGCCGATCTTGGCGGTGGCCAGCGCCTTCAGCGTGCGGTTCAGCGTGGCGACCACCATCAGGCCGCCGGGCTTGAGAAGCCGTGCGGCGTCGCGCAGGAACCGGCCGGGGTTGGGCACGTGCTCCACCACCTCCATGTTCAGGACGACATCGAAGCTCGCCTCGCCACCGGCGGCCAGCAGTTCCTCCGCCGTCATGTTGCGGTAGGCGATCTCCAGTCCCGCCTGCGCGGCGTGGGCGCTCGCCGTGCCGATATTGCGGGCCGAGGCGTCCACCGCCGTCACGGCGAAGCCGAGTCGCGCCATGGGTTCGCTGAGGAGGCCGCCGCCGCAGCCGATGTCCAGGAGGCTCAGCCCGGCGAACGGATGCGCCCCGGCAGCCGGACGGCCGAAGCGGGCGGCGCAACGGTCGCGGATGAAGTCGAGCCGCACGGGATTGAAGCGGTGCAGCGGCGCGAACTTGCCCCGGGGGTCCCACCATTCCGCCGCGATGCGGGAGAACTTCTCCACCTCCGCCGGGTCGACGGAGGAGACGGGCGCGCTGGCGCTCATGGGCTGGGCGTCTTCCTCGAAGCGTTGCGGCGGGGCGCCCGCGCCGCTAAGGACGCGCTCTCCGCTGTCAGATGCCTCGCGTCGGCGGCTCCGGCAAGAGGCCGCCCTTTGAAGGCGGGACGAGGCGGCGATGGCTCCGCGCCTGGTGATGAAGTTCGGCGGCACCTCGGTGGCCGACCTCCAGCGCATCGGGCGCGTCGCCCGGCTGGTGGCGGCGGAGGTCCGCGCCGGCCACGCTGTGGCCGTGGTGGTCTCGGCCATGTCCGGCCGGACCAACGAGCTCGTCAGCTGGACCGACACCGCCGGCCGCGCGGCCGAGGGGATGCAGCCCAGCGACGACGAGTACGATGCGGTGGTGGCGTCGGGCGAGCAGGTCACCGCGGGCCTCCTCGCCAAGGTGCTGCGACACCACGGCCTTCCCGCCCGTTCCTGGATGGGCTGGCAGGTCCCGATCCTGACCGATGACACCCATGGCTCCGCCCGCATCGAGGACATCCCACCCGAGCGCCTCGCCGCCTGCCTGGACGGCGGCGGCGTGGCCGTGGTGGCCGGCTTCCAGGGCGTGACGCAGGGCGGCCGGATCACGACGCTCGGACGCGGCGGGTCGGATACCTCCGCGGTGGCGATCGCGGCGGCGCTGCAGGCGGTGCGCTGCGACATCTACACCGACGTCGACGGCGTCTACACCACCGACCCCCGGATCGAGGAGCGCGCCCGGCGCATCCCCAAGATCTCCTACGAGGAGATGCTGGAGATGGCCTCGCTCGGCGCCAAGGTGCTCCAGACCCGTTCGGTGGAGATGGCCATGGCGCACCGGACCCCCGTACGCGTGCTGTCCAGCTTCACCGAACCGGGGGAGGCCGGCCCCGACACCGGCACCATCGTCTGCGCGGAGGAGGAGATCGTGGAGAAGCGGATCGTCAGCGGGGTCGCCTACAGCCGCGACGAGGCCAAGGTCACCCTCTACGGCGTGCCCGACCACCCCGGCGTGTCCTCGCGCATCTTCACCGCGCTGGCCGACGCCAACGTCAATGTCGACATGATCGTGCAGTCTCATGCGAGGAGCGGCGCCACGGCCAACATGGAGTTCACGGTCGGCCGGCGCGATGCGGGACGCACGCTGGAGATCATCCGCGGCCAGCAGGGCGAGATCGGCTTCGACGACGTGGCCTGCGACGAGAACGTCGCCAAGGTCTCGGTGGTGGGGGTCGGCATGAGGAGCCATGCGGGCGTGGCCAAGACCATGTTTACCGCGCTGGCCGAGCGGGGCGTGAACATCCAGGTGATCTCAACCTCCGAGATCAAGATCAGCGTGCTGATCGACGCGGCTTATACGGAGCTGGCCGTGCGGGCGCTGCACGCGGCCTACGGGCTGCAGGACTCCTGAAGGACGGGGTTTTGCCGGAGCGCCGATGTGGGTTTCGACCCCAAGCAGCCATTGTGCAAACCGGAGTGGCTCTTTGCGTTCTCCTCGCCCGGACCGTTCCGGCGTCCAGAGCGTCGCGGCTGAGCGGGAGACGTTGAACGTCTTGGCCGATGCGGGACGGCCGCGCTCTGGATACCCGGAACAAGTCCGGGCAAGGGGGAAGGCGGCCGGCCGGTGAGTTGCGGGAGAGGGCCAGCCCGTGCTCACGACCCAAAAGAGACATGCCCGCGATGTTAGGCTATCTACACGCCGAGGTGAGACATGGCACCAAGACAGCACCGCTACGAAGTCCAGGTCTCGTAGACGGGAAATCTAGGCGAAGGAACCGGCAGCTACACGAGCTACGAGCGCTCATACAAGGTCGATGCCGAGGGAAAGTCATCGATACTAGGATCGTCCGATCCTGCTTTCCGAGGTGATTCGAAGCGATGGAATCCTGAGGAAATGCTTGTCGCCTCTCTTTCTGCCTGCCACCAGCTTTCGTACCTGCACCTCTGCGCTGAAGCTGGCGCGCAGGTCGTCTCTTACGAGGATCAGGCCGAAGGTCACATGTCGGAAGACAAGGACGGCTCAGGACAATTTAGCGAGGTGACACTACGTCCTCGCGTTCAGGTCTCTGCCGGCTCTGATATCACAATTGCTGAAGACCTTCATCGACGCGCCTCAGAACTTTGTTTCATTGCTCGATCCGTGGCGTTCCCAGTCCGCCATGAGCCTCAGGTCTCTCGCGCATCTTAGGCGAGTTTCCACCCCCAGCGGCCGGTTTGGGCGTCCGCTTGCGGGCAGAGGGCCTTGCGCGGCTTGAAGGGCGAGTTTCCACCCGCAGCGGCCAGTCAGAAGGTTCGCTATAAGGGACGCGGTGCAGTTCAGCCGACGAGTGGGCGTTGCCGTCTCTTTCGGAACGGGCTAAGTCAGCGGACTAAGAGTCCGTTTGAGAAAGGGGTCAGTTGGTGATGCGGCGTAGGAGGAGGCTT
>CAXUCS010000139.1:0-5352 GCA_964249365.1 uncultured Caulobacteraceae bacterium
TCCCCGGCGATTGCGCCCCTCTCGCTCAGCCAGGGCGTGGACCTCGGCGCGGCGGAAGCGCCCGCGGCCGAGCCGGCGCTGCGCACCACCGCCGCCGCCGCGGCTCCGGACGAGACGCCAACCGAGCGCACCGAAGAGGCGCTGGCCGCCGCGGAGGCCGAACCGGCTTCGGCCTGATCCCCGGCCCACAAACGCCCGGATTTGTTCCGGGTATCCGGAGCGCAGCGCTTCGGGTGTGGGCCGCGTACCCGGCGTCGGCAACCTGGCCGCAGCGCTCTGGACACCCGGAACACGTCCGGGTGAGGAGGGCGTGGAGCGCTCGTCGAGACCATAGATCGGACGGCCGCCACTGGCCGCCCCAGCACACACAAGGAGATGAGGGCCATGGCCGAGATCACGGCTGCGCTCGTGAAGGAGCTCCGCGAGAAGTCCGGCGCGGGCATGATGGACTGCAAGAAGGCGTTGACCGAGACCGGCGGCGACATCGAGGCCGGCATGGACTGGCTGCGCACCAAAGGGCTCTCCAAGGCCGCCAAGAAGGCCGACCGTGTCGCGGCCGAGGGGCTAGTCGCGCTCGCGCTGCGCGACGACGGCGCCGGCATGACGGGCGCGGCGGTGGAGGTGAACGCCGAGACCGACTTCGTGGCGAGGAACGACAAGTTCCAGGCGGCCGCGCGCGCCATCGCGAAGACCGCGCTCGACGTGGAAGGCGGGGTGGACAGGCTAGCGGACGCCCCCACGGAGGGCGGCGAGACGGTGAACGCCCTCCTGACCAACCTTATCGCCACCATCGGGGAGAACATGACAGCGCGGCGCATGGCCCGCTTCGTCGTGTCCGAAGGGGTGGTGGCGCCTTATGTCCACAACGCCGTGGCGCCGGACCTCGGCCGCATCGGCGTGCTGGTGGCGGTGCAGTCCTGCGCCGGCGACAAGGCCCGGCTGACCGAGATCGGCCGCAAGATCGGCATGCACATCGCCGCCACCTCGCCCTTGTCGCTGTCGGTGGCCGACATCGACCCGGCCGCGGTGGAGCGCGAGCGCGCCATCTTCTCCGAACAGGCCGCCCAGTCCGGCAAGCCGCCCCAGGTGGTAGAGAAGATGGTCGAGGGCCGCATCCGGAAGTTCTACGAGGAGGTCGTGCTCCTCAAGCAGGCCTTCGTGATGAACCCGGACCAGACGGTGGAGCAGTTCGTGGCCGGCGAGGCCAAGGCGCTCGGCGCCCCCGTGGCGGTCACCGGCTTCGTCCGGCTGGCGCTCGGGGAGGGCGTGGACAAGAAGACCGACGATTTCGCCGGCGAGGTCGCGGCCCTGACGGGGCAGGCGTAACACCAGGGGCAGGCCGGCGCTCCGTCGCCGGGCCTGTGCTCAGAAGAAGTCGGGTTCGTTCGCCTCCAGAATGGCTTCGTATCTTGCGACGTCACGCATGCCGCCGGATCGCCAATCCGGATCCACCGCGCGGCCAAGATCGAAAGCGGCCCAAGCCCTGGGTGTGTCGAATCTCCTGATCTCGAGGTCGCCAGCATCCTTGTAGGCGTTGGCCGCCCAGGGATAGGCCGCGATGTGGGTCCAGTCGTTCGCGACGAGCGGAGACGGCATGGCGGCGAAGATCGACCTGTCCCACTTGCCGACGTCCTTCGAACCGGCGACCAGATTGGCGAAGGTGAGATAGCGGAAGGTCCCGAACGGCAAGGCGTCGAGCGACTTGGCCGAGGCGAGATAGCGCGCGGCGCCCTCCCGGTCTCCTGCAACGCCAGGCAGGTTGGACGCCAGGGTGCTGGCGCTGTTGAAGCGGGCGACTTCCGGGTCCTGAACGGCGGAGCGGATCAGCGGGCCGAGCGTGCGGGTCAGCTCCGGGCCGTCCGCGCCGTGCAGCTTGAACGCATACTGCTGCACATAGGCGTTGAACCAGAGCCAGACCTCCATGGCGCGGCCCTTGGCGGCCGCCGCGCGTAGGGCGGCGATTATCTCGTCCGCGCTCGGCTTGGGCCTGATGGAGTGTCCCTCGATCGCCTGGATGGCGGCTCGCACGCCGGCGGCGCTGACGGTATCGCCCGGTTCCACCGCCGCGGGCACGACATCCGCCTCAAGCCTAGCCGGCAGCGGGTAGTCGGCCGGCTTGTGCATGGCAGCCGAGAAGGTGACGGACGTCGTCCGCTTCTTGTTCAGCGTGTAGGCCTCCAGCTCCATCCTTGCGGGTAGGGCGCTCTCCTGCGTCAGGGCGTGGCGGACCTGCGGATGCAGCGGCAGGTGCAGCGCGAACCAGCGGGTGAGCGGCCGACGGTCCGCCTCCGTCAGGTTGAGGGCGTGGCCGTCGGTGCGCACGACTGGATCGCTTCCGAGCAGGAAGTCGGTCCCGGAGGCGTTTCGACGGGGGGTGAGGGGCGTGTCGGCCGTCTCGTTCACCCCTAGCTCGGCTTCGCGCCAGTAGGGGTCCAGGTTGGGCGGCGCGAGCGGCTTGCCGGTCGTGGCGCCCGTGTGGGCCAGGATGGCTTCCAGCACCTTGCGGTTCGCCAGCTCCAAGACCCGGAAGGCGGGCAGGGCGTGGCCGTTCAGGTTGGCGAAACCGCGCCCGCCGTCCGACCAGATGAAGGTCCGGTGCAGCTGGAAGTCGTCTAGGGTGTGGGTCGCCCCGCTGGTCACGTAGTTGAAGTCGGGCGCGAGCACGACGTGGTACGTCTCGACCTTCATGGGTGCCCCCGGCTGCGCCGTCTCCTGCCGCAAGTCGAAGGCGAGCGCCTGCTCCGGCGCGACGGAGCGTGCAGCGCGGACTTGGTCGGAACTCCAGGTCGGTCCGACCGCGGGCGGCTGGCCGAACGCCGCACCTGCGCTGGCCAGGATCGCGATCGTCGTCAGCGCTGCAGCTGGGACCACTGCTGGTATCTCCGGACGGAAAGGCCCTGCACTATCGCGTGGCGATCGCTAGGCTTGCAACCTGCGGCCAGTCTCGAGGCGGGCGGTCTGCGTCACTGCGGCGCGCGTTCGCAGGTGCGCCGCCTGTCCCATCGGCTATGTATCCGGCTGGCCGTGGCGGCCAGCGAGGCGCAATCCACATGTCCACCCTCGCCGCCGAGACCCGCCCGGCCCCGCGCTTCTCCAAGGTGCTGCTCAAGGTGTCCGGCGAGGTGCTGATGGGGGATACGCCCTACGGCATCGACATGACCACGGTGGACCGGGTGGCGCAGGATATCGCCGAGATGAAGGCGTCGGGCGTGCAGGTGTGCCTGGTGATCGGCGGCGGCAACATCTTTCGCGGGCTGTCCGGGGCGGCCAAGGGGATGGACCGCACCTCGGCCGACTACATGGGCATGCTGGCGACCGTCATGAACGCGCTCGCCATGCAGAATGCGCTGGAGCGCCATGGGGTCGAGACGCGGGTGCAGTCGGCCATCCCCATGGCCAGCGTGTGCGAACCCTACATCCGCCGGCGCGCGTCGCGCCACCTGGAGAAGGGTCGGATCGTCATCTTCGCGGCGGGCACCGGCAACCCCTTCTTCACCACCGACACGGCGGCCGCGCTCCGCGCCGCCGAGATGGGCTGCGACGCGCTCCTGAAGGGCACCAGCGTCGACGGCGTCTATACCGCCGACCCCAAGCGCGATCCCCTCGCCACCCGCTACGACACGCTGAGCTATCTTGAGGTCCTGTCCAGGGACCTTAGAGTGATGGATGCATCGGCGATCAGCCTGATGCGTGAGAGCGGCATCCCGATCGTGGTGTTCTCGATCCGACGCCCGGGCGCCCTGGTGGACGTCATGACGGGCGCGGGCGTGCACACGGTGATCACGGAGCGGCCGATCCCCGCCGCCGCCTGAACGAGACGCAGAGCACGATGAGCAAGCCCGAGCTGACCCGCTACAAGGATCGCATGGACAAGGCCGTGGACGCCCTGAAGGATGAGTTCGGCGGCCTGCGCACGGGCAGAGCCAACGCCGGCCTCCTGGAGCCCGTGATGGTGGAGGCCTATGGCTCCACCATGCCGCTGAACAGCGTCGGCTCCGTCAGCGTGCCCGAGCCGCGGCTGATCACCGTCAGCGTCTGGGACAAGGCGCTGGTCATCCCTACCGAGAAGGCGATCCGCGCCGCGGGCCTCGGCCTCAACCCCTTGACCGACGGCCAGACGCTGCGCATTCCCATCCCGCCCCTGACGGAGGAGCGGCGCAAGGATCTCGCCAAGCTCGCTGGCAAATACGCCGAGCAGCAGCGGGTCGCGGTGCGCAACGTGCGCCGCGACGCCATGGAGGACCTCAAGAAGGCGGAGAAGGCTGCGGCCTGTTCGGAGGACGAGGCCAAGAAGGCCGGCGAGGAGGTCCAGGGCTTCACCGACGCGGCGGTGAAGCGCATCGACGACGCCTTGAAAAGCAAGGAACAAGAGATCATGCAGGTCTGAGTCGGCCGCCCTTCCTTCCACCGCAGGCTGAGCCGGCCGCAAGGGGTACTCGTCGATGTCGCCGATGCTGGGAGCGCGCGGAGCCGTCCAGGCGCCGCCTCGCCACGTGGCGATCATCATGGACGGCAACGGCCGCTGGGCCAAGGCGCGCGGGCTGCCACGCACCTTCGGCCACCGCTCCGGCGTCGCCGCGCTGAAGCGCACGGTGGAGGCCGCGCCCGACTTCGGGGTCGAATGGCTGACCGTGTTCGGCTTCTCCACGGAAAACTGGCGCCGCCCGGCCGGCGAGGTCAGCGAACTCATGAAGCTGATGAAGGCCTATGTGGCGAGCGACCTCGACCGGCTGGTGGGCGAGGGGGTGCGGGTGCACATCATCGGCCGGCGCGACGACCTCGCCCCCGACATCTGCGAGGTGATCGAGCGGGCGGAGCGGCGCACGGCCCTGAACGGGCGCTTCCACCTGCAGGTGGCGTTCAACTATGGCGGGCGGGCCGACATCGCCGAGGCGGCGCGGCGCTACGGCCTGGCGGTGGCCCGGGGCGAGGCGGGCGCGGCGGGGGGTGAGGAGGCGTTCGGCCGCTATCTCTCCACCGCCGTCGGGCCGCCGCCGGACCTGATCATCCGCACGTCCGGCGAGCGGCGGCTGTCCAACTTCCTCCTCTGGGAAGCGGCCTACGCCGAGCTGGTGTTCCAGGACGTGCTGTGGCCGGACTACGGCGCGGGGCCGCTCCGCGAGGCCATCGCCGACTACCACGCCCGCGAGCGGCGCTACGGCGGCGCCGAGATCGATGACGTCCTCGCGACCGGATAGACAGGCGCGCCCGGGACGGTTCGACTGGTCCAACCTGCGCCTCCGCATCCTGTCCGCGGCCATCCTGGCGCCGCTGGCGGTGGGTGCGGCCTGGATCGGGAGCCTCCCGTTCCTCCTGGTGGTGTGGGGCGCGGTGGGCCTGCTCGCGCTGGAG
>CAXUCS010000139.1:5362-6294 GCA_964249365.1 uncultured Caulobacteraceae bacterium
GACCATGAGCGCGCCGGAGACGCCCATCCGCGCGGGCGCGGTCATGGCGGTGGCGCTCCTGGTCGCCGCGGTCGCGGTGAAGGCCGGCTACTTCAAGTCGGCCTGGCTGGCGGTGGCGCTCGGCGCGGCGGCGGTCTGGGCGGTCGCGATGGTCTGGCGGCGCGATGACGGGCCCCTGCACGAGGCGTTCGGCGTGCTCTACCTCGGCGCGCCCATGGTGTCGCTCCTGTGGCTGCGCAGCGGGCCGGCGGGGCTGGACTGGACGCTGATGCTGCTGGCGGCGACCTGGTCGGCCGACATCGGAGCCTATGCGGGGGGCAGCGTGATCGGCGGCCCGAAGCTATGGCCGCAGATTTCGCCCAAGAAGACCTGGTCGGGGTTCCTGGTCGGCATCCTGGCGGCCATGGCGGCGGCGGAGGGTGTTGCCCTGCTGCTACCCGCGGGCGGCGCTCCGCCGGCGGCCTGGGCCTGGGGCGCGGGTCTTGTGGTAGGCTTGGCCACCATGGCCGGCGACCTCCTGGAGTCCATGCTGAAGCGGGGCTTCGGCGTCAAGGACAGCGGCAGCCTGATCCCGGGCCACGGCGGCCTCCTGGACCGGGTGGACGGGCTGATGTTCGCCACCCTGGCGATGGCCGTGGCGCGCGTGTGCGTGCGTTTTGGGGTGTTCCGCTGATGTCGCCGCGCCGCATCGCCGTCCTGGGCTCCACCGGCTCCATCGGCGTCTCCACGCTGGACCTCCTGGACAAGGCCGGCGCGGAGGTGGAGGTTGCGGCGCTCGCCGCGGGGCGCAACGTGGAGCGTTTGGCCGAGCAGGCGCGCCGCTGGCGCCCGGAGCTGACCGTGGTGGCCGACGAGAGCCGCCACGGCGAGCTGAAGGCGCGGCTGGCCGGGCAAGGCGCGATGGTGTCGGTGGCGTTGCCGGCGGCGAAGGT
>CAXUCS010000140.1:0-6277 GCA_964249365.1 uncultured Caulobacteraceae bacterium
CCCCCCGCGGACCGGTGATCCCGTCGCGTCCGCGTTCCGCCATCCGCTCCAGCGACACGCCCCGCGCCTGCGCGGCCGCCTCGGCCTGCCTCAGCGCCGTGCCGGACGGCGCGTCGACCTTGCGGCGGTGGTGCGCTTCCAGGACCTCGATGTCGTAGCCGCCGGCCGGAAGCGCTCCCGCCGCCCGCCGGACCAGGCCGACCAGCACGTTCAGCCCGAGCGAGAAGTTGCCCGCCCGCACCATCGCGATCTGCGAGGCGACGCGGCCGAGCGCCGCCTCCTCCGCGTCGCTCCAGCCGGTGGAGCCGATCACCAGCGCCGGGCCGCCGCGGGCCGCGCACCGTTCCGCCAGCGCCAGGGAGGCGGGCGCGGAGGTGAAGTCGACCACCACCTCGGCGAGCTCCAGGGCGTCGTCCAGATTGACGAGTCCGGGGACAGCGGCGCCGGGACGGCCGAAACGGGCGGTGACGGCGAGGCCGGGACGCTGTTCGGCCTCGGCCGCGACCGCCCGACCCATGCGGCCGAGCGCGCCCGCGACCGCGATCGATAGGCTCATGGCGTATCCGCTTAGCCCGGCGGGACGGCGAACGGCAAGTCGGTCCCCACGCCTTGCGGCCGGACGGCCGCACGCCCGTCCTCCTCCTCGTGCGAGCCGGTGAGGAAGTCGATCAGGCCCTGGGGCGCGCGCTCGTCCAGGCAGAGCGCGAGCAACCTGTGCGCTCCTACGACCGCCGCCTCGCTGCGACGATGGTCACAGCCGTCATGGGCAAGCCTCACATCTTGCGGGCGGCCGCCGGCGAGGGGTCGCGCCCGGGAGCCGCTCGGCGTAGGAGCCGCGCCGGTGAGCCTCCTGCCCAAGACCGACCTGCGCCCCGCCGCCCTCCACCGCCTGCTGCGCCCCCGCAGGCGCAACATCGCGTCCTTCACCACGGAGGCGCGCGACGGCATCGTACCGGCCAGCGAGAACCTCGCCCGGACCGACGACTTCGCCGGCGGCGAGCCGCGGAGCCTCAACTATCGCACGGTGGCGCTGATCGTCGCCTGCGCGGTCTTCATGGAGCACCTCGACTCCACCGTGCTCGCCACCGCCCTGCCCACCATGGCGCACGACTTCCACGTGCCGGCCACGGAGATGAGCGTCGCCCTCACCGCCTACCTCCTGGCGCTGGCGATCCTGGTCCCCGCGTCCGGCGCGGCGGCGGACCGCTTCGGCGCGCGCCGGGTGTTCCAGGCCGCCATCGCCCTCTTCACCCTGGGATCGATCTGCTGCGGACTGTCGCCGAGCCTGGCGGCCCTGACCCTGTCGCGCTTCGTCCAGGGCGTGGGCGGCGCGATGATGATGCCGGTAGGCCGGCTGATCCTGCTTCGCTCCGTCAGCAAGGCGGACCTGGTGTCGGCGATGTCCTGGCTGCTCATGCCCGCCCTGATCGGCCCGATCCTGGGTCCGCCACTCGGCGGCTGGATCGTCACCTATCTCGACTGGCGCTGGATCTTCTGGCTGAACGTGCCGATCGGCGCGCTGGGGATCGCGCTGGTGGCGCGCTTCATCGCCGACATCCGCGGCGCCTACCGCCGCTTCGACACGCCGGGCTTCATCCTGTCCAGCCTGGCGCTGAGCGCGCTGCTGATCGGTTTCGAGGCGATGAGCGGCCGGGCGGCCGGCGCGCTCGCTCCGCCGCTCCTGGCCGCGGGCGCCCTGTTCGGGGCCCTGTACCTACGCCACGCCGGGCGCGTCGCCGACCCCATACTGGACATCTCGCTCCTGCGTGCGCCGACCTTCGCCGTCTCGATGCTCGGAGGGTCGCTGGCGCGCATCACCCAGGGCGCCCAGCCCTTCCTGCTGCCCCTCATGATGCAGCTCGCCTTCGGCTTCAGCGCGGCGACGAGCGGGAGCGTCACGGTGGCCACCACCATCGGCTCCTTCCTCATGAAGGGGCTGGTGAAGGGCATCCTGCACCGGCTCGGCTTCCGCATGAGCCTGACGATCATAGGCGTCGCGGGGACGGCGGCCTATGCGGTCTGCGGCTTCTTCCGCCCGGGCTGGCCGCTGCCGCTCGTGTTCGCGGTCCTCATGGTGTCGGGGTTCCTGATGTCCTTCCAGTTCACCGCCTACAACACCCTGGCCTACGACGACATCGGCAAGGAGCAGATGAGTTCGGCCATCAGCTTCTACGCTACGTTCCAGCAGCTGACGCTCTCGCTCGGCATCTGTACTGGGGCGGCGGCGCTGCACGTGTCGGAGCGGCTGCATCATCGCTCGGCGCCGACGTTTCCGGACTTCTCCGCCGCGTTCTGGACGGTGACGGCGATCTCGATGGCGGCCGTGTTCGTCAACCTGCGCCTTGACCCCGAAGCCGGCGCCGACCTCGCGGGGCGCGCGCCGGCCGGCAAGGCGTGAGCGCACCGGCGTCCACTCAACGCAGCGCGCCCAGCCGCCGCTGCCCGCCCCAGGTCTGGCGGCCCGCCAGGAAGGCGGCCCAGCCCCATACCGCGCCGAGGTGGCGCAGCAGCTGGAAACTGAACGGCTCGATCAGCGAGGCGGCGAAGGCCCGGAGGTAGGACGCGGCACCCCGCTCGCCCACCCAGCGGCGATAGAGGTGGATGGCCCAGAGCTGGAAGGAGATGTCGACCACGACCTTGGCGAGGATCACGCCGCCGACCGGCGCCAGCACGGTGGCGCGCCCCTGCACGAGGTAGAGGCAGAGCAGGACGAAGGCCGTCAGGCCGTAGATCGGCTGGAAGGTGTCGATCGCCTTCACGGGCAGCATGGCCAGGCCGAGCGCGCCGTAGCGGCGGTCGCCCACCATCTCGCGATACCAGTACTGGGTCTGGAGGAAGCCGCCGAACCAGCGCCGGCGCTGCCGCAGGAAGGCGCCGGTCGTGCTCGGCGCCTCGGTGCGGGCCATGGCGGCGCCCAGCACCCGCGTGGTCCAGCCGAGGCCATGGCGCGCGCCGTAGCGCTTGAGCCGATGGACGAGCTCATAGTCCTCCACCAGGCAGTCGGGGTCGAACCCGCCCACCCGGAGCGCGGCCTCGCGGCGCAGTCCCGCGAAGGCGCCGGAGATCAGCAGCAGGCTGTCCATCCGCATCCAGGCGTAGCGCGACAGGAAGTTGCGGATGTATTCGTAGGTCTGGAACCACTGCAGCAGCCGCCCGGCGGCGCTGGGGGAGCAGACGGGCGTGAGCACCCCGGTGGTGGCCACCAGGCCCGGCTCCTCCGCAAAGGCGCGGCGCACGGCCCCGACCGCGTCCGGCCGCAGGAGGGTGTCGGCGTCGACGGTGATGACGACATCGGTCTCGATCAGCGGCAGGGCGGCGTTCATCGCCCGCGCCTTGCCCCCGCCCGCCAGCCGGAGCCAGCGAAGCCTCCCCGGGCCGGCCGCGACCTCGCCGAGAGGCGGGACCGCCAGGCCGTAGCGGGCCAGAACCTCGGGCGTGGCGTCGGTCGAGCCGTCGTCGACCACCAGGATCACGTCCGGCGGATCGGACTGGCCGAGGAGCGAGTCCAACGTCACCGGCAGCACCAGCGCCTCGTTGCGGGCCGCGACGAGCAGGCCGACGCTGGGAGCCGGTCCGGCCGTCCCGGCCGGCGAGGGGCCGGGCGGGCGCGACGCGAGAGGCAGGGTCTTCCAGAAGGTGAAGACCAGCAGCAGGGTGTCGTAGCTGACGTAGATCAGCCCCGCCGACCAGACCCACACGCCGTGCAGGCCGAAGGGCGCGGCGAACAGCCCGATCCACAGCAGGAGGACGGCGGCGTGGATCGCGCGGCTGGCCAGGGGTACGGCCCCCGGGGAGAACCGCGGCGACGCGGCCTCGCGGATGAGTGCGAGGTCGTGCTCGCCAAGGCCGCTCTCGCCCGACCGGTCATGGCCCGGCCGCTGATCGACGGAGGGCGCGTCGGCTTGTAGTGTCGTCATCGTTTTCCGATCCGGACCGGACGGCGAGGCTCTAGCACGCCCGGCCTGCAGGATGGCCCGGCTTCATCAGGATGGACGCGACGGCATGCAGCCCACACTCCGCGCCGAGCGCTACACCGGCGTGGCCATGGCGCTGCACTGGGCGGTGGCGGCGCTGATCGGCGCCAACCTCGTCCTGGTCTGGTTCGCCGACAAGTGGCCGCCAGGCTGGGTGCGCCCGGCGATCGACCTGCACAAGTCGATCGGCATCACCGTTCTGGGGCTGGTCGCGATGCGCATCCTCTGGCGGATCGGCCACAGGCCGCCGGCCCTGCCGGACGGCTACTCCGCGATCGAGCGGCGGGCGGCCCATGTCGCGCACCTGGCGCTCTACGCCCTGATCCTGGGCATCCCCCTTTCCGGCTGGCTGCACGATTCGGCTTGGAAGGACGGGCCGACGCACCCGGACAAGCTGTTCTGGCTGGTGCCCTGGCCGCGGATCGGCCTTCTCGCCAACCTGCCGCCGGCGCCCAAGGAGCACATGCACGACCTGTTCTTCGCCATCCACACGTCGCTGGCCTACGGCCTCTACGTCCTATTCGTGCTGCACGTCGGCGGCGCGCTGAAGCACCAGTGGATCGACCGGGAGCCGGAGCTGCAGCGCATGAAGCCCGGCGGACGCGCGCGGCGTCCCTGAGCAGCCCGGGCGGATCATGGCGGCGTCAGGCCGCCTGGTAGGGCGCCGGATCGCGGTCGTGCTCCACGTCGGCAGGCAGGAGGTGGCCCATCTTGTCCCGCTTGGTCGCGAGATAGCCGGCGTTGTGGGGGTTGGCGTCCAGCACGAGCGGGGCCTCGCGCCGGACGCTGACGCCGTGCGCACGAAGTGCGGCGGCTTTCAGGGGATTGTTGGTCAGGAGCACGATCTCGTCCACCCCCATGAGGTGCAGGATATGGGCGGCCACCGCATAGTCGCGCCCATCGACGGGGAAGCCCAGGGCGGCGTTGGCCTCCTGCGTGTCGAGCCCGCGATCCTGCAGGGCGTAGGCGGCGATCTTGTTGGCGAGGCCGATGCCCCGCCCCTCGTGGCCGCGCACATAGACGAGCACGCCCGCCTCGCTCGCGCCGATGCGGGCGGTGGCGGCGCGGAGCTGCTCGCCGCAGTCGCACCGCAGCGCGCCCAGGGCGTCGCCGGTCAGGCACTCCGAATGGACGCGCACGAGGGCGCCCGCCCCGGGCCGCCCCTTCACGACAGCGAGGTGCTCGACCCCGTCCACCCGGCTGCGGAAGGCGCGCACGGTCAAAGCCTCGGGCGTGTGGGCCGACGGCAGCCGGGCGGAGGCGACCTCCTCGACCAGGAGGTCCTCGTCGGCGAAGGGTCGGCCTGGGTTCGGCATCGAGGTCCTGGAGCAGGCGAAGGCGTGCGGGGCGCAGCGGGTGGACCGCCATTCGGACGATCCTAAGGCGGCCATATGGGGGTTCGCAGGCGCGTCTCCACGCGATCGGGCGCGCCCGCCTCCGCGCCCTGCCGGAACACGACCTCCTCGTCCCACAGCCCGCGGTCCAGGAAGGTCTGGCGCAGGGTGGGGCCGGCCTCGACCAGCACCGACAGCACGCCCTCGGCGCCCAGGGCGTCGAGCATGGTTTCCGGGTCGGCGTGGAGCGACGGCTCCAGCCCCCTGCCCCGCGCCGCTTCAAGATAGGCCGCCGGCGTGCGGCCGCGGCGGTCCAGGATCGCCAGCCGCCGCCGCTTGCCGGGATGGTCGGGCACGCGGCGCACCGTAAAGGCTGGGTCGTCGGCCAGCACGCACCCCGAGCCGGTGACGATCGCGTCGCTCTCGCGGCGCAGGCGATGGGCGTGCTCCAGCGAGGCGGGCGAGGTGAAGGTCGTCGCGCCCGGCGGCGGGATCATGCTCCCGCGCGCGTCCAGCGCGGTCTTGACCACCACCCAGGGCCGGCCCTGGCGGGCGTGCGTGGCGAAGGGTGCGACGAGCCTGGCCGCTTCCGCCGCCAGCGCGGGGGCGCGCGGCTCGTCCAGCGCCGCGATCATCCGGGCGGCGATACCGGCCTGCTCCAGCATCGCGGCGCCTGCGCCGGGTGCGCGGGGATGCGGGTCGAGGCTTCCCATCCACACGGCGCGGACGGGCGTGCCGATCAGCGCGGCCGCACAGGGCGGCGTTCGCCCGGTGTGGCTGCAGGGCTCCAGCGTCACAAGCGCGGTGTGGATGCGTGCGGCGAGGCCCGCCTCGCGGCAGATCGCGAGGGCGTTGGCCTCGGCGTGGCCCTCGCCCGCGCGCCGATGCGCCGCCCGGGCGAGCACGGTCCCGGCCCCGTCCAGCAGCACGCAGCCGACGGGCGGGTTGGGCGCGGTCGCACCCACGTGG
>CAXUCS010000141.1:0-6255 GCA_964249365.1 uncultured Caulobacteraceae bacterium
TGGTGGCGCGGCGCGGATACGTGGCGTGACGGAGGGGGCGTCCCAGCCGAACGCCTTCGCACCGGTGCGCCCCCTCCACCACGCTTCGCGCGGTCCCCCTCCCCCGCTCCGCAGGGAAGGAGAATGGCTTTCTCCCAGACGAGTCCACATCCATGGCGCGTGATGGCGCGATCTACGTCTGCCAGGCCTGCGGGGCGGTGCACACCAAGTGGGCGGGGCAGTGCACAGCCTGCACAGCCTGGAACACGCTGGTGGAGGAGGTGCAGGCCTCCCGCCCGCCCGGCGCGTTGGCTCCGGCCAGGGGCAAGGCGCGGGCCGGCCTGCTCTTCGAGACGATGGACGTGGAGACGCCCGCGCCGCCGCGCATCGTCACGGGCGTGGAGGAGTTCGACCGGGTGTGCGGCGGGGGCGTTGTTCCCGGTTCGGCCATCCTGGTCGGCGGCGACCCGGGGGTGGGCAAGTCCACCCTCCTGATGCAGGTCTGCGCCGCCGCCTCGGTGACCGGCGCCGCCACCGCCTACATCTCCGGCGAGGAGGCGGTGGAGCAGGTGCGCGCCCGCGCCCAGCGCATGGGGCTGGGCGGGGCGCCCGTGCGCCTCGCCGCGGAAACCGCGCTGCGCGACATCGCCGACGCGCTGAAGCGCGACCGCTTCGACCTGGTGGTGATCGACTCCATCCAGACGCTGTGGAGCGACCAGCTGGAAGCCGGCCCGGGCTCGGTCGCCCAGGTGCGCGCCTGCGCGGGCGAACTGGTGCGGCTGGCCAAGAAGCGGGGCGTGGCGATCGTGCTCGTCGGCCACGTCACCAAGGACGGCCAGATCGCCGGCCCCCGCGTGGTGGAGCACATGGTCGACGCCGTCCTCTCCTTCGAGGGCGAGCGCGGCTATCCGTTCCGCATCCTGCGGGCCGCCAAGAACCGCTTCGGCGCTACCGACGAGATCGGGGTGTTCGAGATGGGCGACTCAGGGCTTCGCGAAGTGAAGAACCCTTCCGCCCTCTTCCTGAACGAGGGCGGCGAGCGTTCCGCCGGCGCGGCGGTCTTCGCCGGCATCGAGGGGTCGCGCCCCGTCCTGGTGGAGTTCCAGGCCCTGGTCGCGCCCTCCGCCTACGGGACGCCTCGACGGGCGGTGGTCGGCTGGGACAACGGGCGGCTCGCCATGGTGCTGGCGGTCCTGGAGGCGCGCTGCGGGCTTGGGTTCGGCGACCGCGATGTCTATCTGAACGTCGCCGGCGGGCTGCGGATCACCGAGCCCGCCGCCGACCTCGCCGCAGCCGCGGCGCTGGTCTCTTCAGCCCTGGACCAGCCCCTGCCCCAGGATTGCGTCGTCTTCGGTGAGGTCAGCCTGTCGGGCGACGTGCGCGCCGTCGGCCGCACGGACGCGCGCCTGAAGGAGGCGGTGAAGCTCGGCTTCGCCTCCGCCCTGGCGCCGCAGGGCTCGGCCCCCGGCGTGGCTGCGGTGGCCCGCCTCGCCGACGCCGTGCGACGAATTGGCGACGGTGATTGGAAGTGAGCCGGGCGGCGGCTAGGGAGCGGCGCGACACGGGAGGCGGCCTGCGTGAACCTGTTCGACCTCGTGGCCGGCCTGGTGCTCCTCGTCTCCGCCCTGATCGGCTACGGCCGCGGCGCGGTCATGGAGGTCGTGGCCCTGTTCGCCTTCACGGCGGCGGCGGCGCTGGCGGTCTGGCTCCTGCCCTACACCACCCCGCTGGCGATCGGGGTGGTGCGCCCGGTCTGGGCGGAGAATGCGGTTGCCGCAGCGGTGTCCTTCCTCATCGCCTACATCGGGTTGCGCATGCTCGGCTCCAGCCTGTCGAGGTCGCTCAGGAGCCAGGCGACGCTCGGTTCGCTGGACCGGGTGGTCGGGCTGGGCTTCGGGGTGGCGCGGGCGCTGGTGGTCTTGGGCGTGGTCTACCTCGTCTTCGCCGCGACACCGGCCGCCGAGCCGCCGGAGATGATGACGCGCGCGCTGCTCTATCCCCTCGCGCGGGGCTCGGGCGTCGCGCTCGCCTCGCTGGCGCCCGGCGGCATGACGAAGCTGGAAGGCTTCGGCCAGTCGCTCAAGAGCCGAATGAGCGGGGTCGGTCCCGAGCCGCCCTCCGGCACGGTCGAGGCCGGCCAGGAGTATGGCGAGCCGGACCAGGCCGCCCCGCCTCCACCGCAGGGCGACGCCGTGCCGCCGCCCCACCGGACGCTGCGGGTCGAGGACGACTCGCCTTATCCGCATCGCCACCATCACCACCCAGCCGCCGCCCCGGTGGAGTGATCCCGTGACCGAGACAGAGCTCCGCCCCCTCACCCGGCTGCAGGACCCCGGCGGTCACGTCCGCGACGCCGACGACGAGCTCATGCGGCTGGAATGCGGCGTGTTCGGCGTCTGGAACGGGGCGGACGCCAGCGCGCTGACCGCGCTCGGCCTGCACGCCCTGCAGCACCGGGGGCAGGAGGCCTGCGGCGTCGCCAGCTTCGACGGCCAGCTGTTCCATACCGAACGCCACATGGGCCACGTGGGCGAGGCCTTCAGCGGGACGGACCTCGTCCACCGCCTGCCCGGCCGCTACGCCATCGGCCACACCCGCTACGCCACCGCCGGCGCCAGCGTGCTCCGCAACGTCCAGCCCATGTTCGCCGACCTGGAGGCGAGCGGCATCGCCATCGCCCACAACGGCAACCTGACCAATTTCCGCGCGCTGCACACCCAGCTGGTCGCGGAAGGGTCGATCTTCCAGTCGACCAGCGACAGCGAGGTGATCCTGCACCTGGTCGCGCGCTCCCGGAAGGGCTCGATGGAGGATCGCTTCATCGACGCCCTGTCGCGGATCGAGGGCGGTTACGCGCTCCTCGCGTTAACGAACGAGTGCCTGATCGGCGCGCGCGACCCGCTCGGCATCCGGCCCCTGGTGCTCGGCGATCTCGACGGGGCCTATGTGCTGGCGTCGGAGACCTGCGCGCTGGAGATGGTCGGCGCCCGCTTCGTGCGCGACATCGAGCACGGCGAGGTGGTGGTGATCTCCGGCAAGCGGACGCTGCGCTCCTCGCGCCCCTTCCCCGCCGCGCGCGCGCGGCCGTGCCTGTTCGAATACGTCTACTTCTCGCGCCCCGACTCGGTGGTGAACGGCCGCTCCGTCTACGAGGTCAGGAAGGCCATGGGCGCCCGCCTGGCGCAGGAGACGGGCGTGGCCGCCGACGTGGTGGTGCCGGTGCCGGACTCCGGCGTGCCCGCAGCGCTGGGCTTCGCCCAGGAGAGCGGGGTGCCCTATGAGCTCGGCATCATCCGCAGCCACTACATGGGCCGCACCTTCATCCAGCCGACGCAGGGGGTGCGCGAGCTTGGGGTCCGGATGAAGCACAGCCCCAACCGCAAGGTGCTGGAAGGCAAGCGGGTGGTGCTGATCGACGACTCCATCGTGCGCGGCACCACCTCGCTGAAGATCGTGCGCATGGTGCGGGAAGCGGGCGCGAAGGAGATCCACTTCCGCTCCGCCTCCCCCCCGATCAAGTGGCCGGACTTCTACGGCATCGACATGCCCCACCGCGACAAGCTGCTCGCCGCCCGCAAGAGCTTGTCGGAGATGCAGGAGATGCTGGAGGTCGACAGCCTGGGCTTCCTCTCCGTCGACGGCCTCTACGGGGCGATGGGCGCCGGCCCCCGCGACCCCTTGAACCCCCAGTTCACCGACCACTACTTCACCGGCGACTACCCCACCCGCCTCTTGGACCGCGAGATCGCCGAGGGCAGGAACGACCCGGTGGAGCGGCAGCTGTCGCTGCTGGTCACGGCGTGACCCGCCGCATTGGGGGTGCTGTCGCTGATCAGCTCCACCGGCAAGTTTCCGACGCCCGCCTCACACGTGCTTACAGCCCAAGGCGGTTCTCCTTCCTTCACCCGTCATCCCGGACGGCCTAGCCGATCCGGTCGGGGACGGATGGGGTGAGCGGACGGCGAGTTGCTGGCACGAGCCGGTATGCGCTGCCGACCCAAGACGGACCTTGTCCCCCAGACCCGTCATCCCGGACGGCGTAGCCGATCCGGGACCCAGCCGCACCGGCCTCGACACTGCATAGGCTGCCTGGATTACAGCGTTCGCCACTCGCCCGCTTGGCCGTCGTGCGGCTGGGTCCCGGCTCTCCGTTCCGCTCCGGCCGGGATGACGGAAAGGGAGGGTGGACGGTGGGTTGCTGGACGTGAACCGATACACGCTGTCGACCCTTAGGGGACCTTGGAAGCGTCCGGTTGCCGGTCAAGCAGCTGATGCTACCTTGAGCACAGAAGATGGAGGGAGCGACGATGCCGGACGAAATTCGCCGGCTGGACATTGGCTGTCGCCCGGAGGCGGCCGTCTCCGGTCCTATCCTCATCCAGAGCGACTTCTCCACGACGCTCATCTTCAATGCCAAGAAGAAGATACAAGGTATGTATCAGATAGCGGGGCTCGCCATCGTCAACTTTAAGGTCTGCTCCATCACCAAGTTCGGCTATCCGAACGACGAGGCCTGGAGCGCGATCCCCCGCACCCGTGGCCTGTCCTATGATTTCTACGAAGTGCTGGAATCCTCGTGGAGCAAGGAGTTGGACGAGCTAAATCGACATGGATTTCCGAAGCACCAGCGAACCAATCAGCGCCACTTCTTAGCTCTCTTTCACGACAGCTCATTCGAGTGCCTCGCACAAGACCTGAGCGTTGAAGTAACCTACGAGCCACTGGCGGACGTGTTGTCCACCCTCAGTTCGGCACTGCTAACCAAGTGATGGCGGCGGAAGAGAATCCGCTTGCCGCACGCGCTTCAACGGCTGAAAACCACCCTTCGCCCGCATCCCAAACGTCCGCTGCCAGGCGGAGAGGCGGCTATCGCCGAAGGGCGAGTTCCCGGACAAAGAGCGGCTGGCAGAGGACGACCCAACGCGGACTCTTACGCCTGTGCTATAGGATCGCGGTGCGAACGATCAAACTCATGGCTGACCACGACTGCTGGCCCCTGTGGGAGGCGTCGCCTGGAGAAGTCGACAACATTGATCCAGGCACGCTTCCGATCTCGAAAGGGTTGACGGACCGATTGAGCAGGTGGGCCGCCGACTACGACGCAACCCTCGTCAGGGATGATCCGGCACGTTCAGGTTTCACCTCTCCCGACGTCAAAGTAGCGTTCTCTTCAGCCGGTCTCCGCCTCGGCGAAGACTTGCAAGCGGAACTCGGCCCGGAGTTTCGGGTCATCGTCCGCGTTCCTCAGTAAGGTTCCCTTACCACCCTGAGAAGTCCTGCCGCGCGTCCGCTTTCGGGCTCGACCTCTAGCTCGTCCGCGCCACCCAAGGGTTGAGGATCGCGACGCCGGTGGCGGCGAAGTCGCCGGTGCCGCGGGTGACGATGGTCATGCGGTGGACGAGAGCCGTCGCTGCGATGAGCGCGTCCCGCTCGCCCCTGCGGTCCGGGACGTGCAGCCCGGCGCAGCGGCGCGCCACGGCCGTGTCGACCGTCAGCACGCGACCGCTGAACTCCGGAAGGACGCGACCGTCCAGCCAGGCCCGGAGCGCCGCACCCTGCCGGGCGTCGCGGCGCTCGACCTGCACGACGCGGGTCTCGAGCTCCTGGACGGTGATCGCCGAGATGTAGAGCGTGGACGCGTCGGTCTCGTCCGCCCATTGCAGGACGTGAGCATCGGCCTTGCCGCTCCGGGCCTTGCGAAGCTCGGACACGACATCGGTGTCCAGAACGAACATCAGTCGAGATCGACGTCCTGCAGGCCAAGGGCCGCCCGCGGCGGCTCGAAGTCGATCGGCTCCGCGTCCGGCATGGACGGCGCGTCGGCGATGCTGCGCCGGGCGCCCGCCAGCCGCCTGTAATGCTCGATGTCCAACAGGACGTGCCGGGGTTGGCCGCGGTCGGTCATGAAGACGGGCCCTTGCCCCGCAGCCTTCTTCGCGCGACCGGCGTCCTGGTTGAACTCGCGGCTCGAGAAGGTCGTGATGGTCAGACCGGATCAGGCCCTTTTGTAGATAACTGACTACGCTGCTCTGCGTGGCGCAACGGTGGGGAAACGCGGGAGCCGTCGCGACTCACTCGGGAAGTCTGAGCGTCACGCTCGACGCCTTAAGGCAGCCCGGCCGAAGGGCTCAGGGATAGCGCGCCCCCAGCGTCGTCGCGACGCTCCTGGCATCATAGGCGTCGGGGGTCGGCGGGTGGGGGCCGCGGCCGCCGATGACCTCCAGCGTCACCACCAGGGTGTCGCCGCCGCCGAAGGTCTCCGCGCCGCCGACGCCC
>CAXUCS010000142.1:0-5629 GCA_964249365.1 uncultured Caulobacteraceae bacterium
CCCATGGAGGCCTTCAGCTGGGCGAGCTGGTCGTCCACCGCATGGGCGTCGCGAAGGTGCGCCCGCTCCTTCTCCTCGTGGGAGCGCTTGTCGAGCGGATCGTTGATCATGCCGCTCTCCAGCATGGAGCCGAGCGCGTCGGCCTTGTCGCGGGCGCCCACCATCCGGGTCTCGGCGCGCTCGAGCGTGCGGCCGACGTTCTCCATGCGGCCGCCGACGCCCGTCAGGCTCTGGGTGACCTTCACCTGGGCCTGGGCGGCGGCGTAGCTCGCCTTCATGGTGTCCTTCTGGGTGCGGAACCGCTCGATGCGGTCCTCCAGCTGGCCCTGGTAGCCGGCAAGCTTGTCGACCTGGGGCCGGATGGCGTCGAGCGCCTGCTGCAGCGTGCCGCGCGTGTCGAGCACCCGCTGGCGATGGACCAGGGCGGCGCGGGCGAGGTCGTCGCGGTCGTGGCTGACGGCGAGGCGCGCGTCGGCCTCGCAGCCCTCCAGCTCCTTGTCCTGGTTCCCGATCTGGCGTTCCAGCGACTTCTGCTGGGCCACCACGTCGGCGAGGTGGCGCTTGGTCTCCTGCAGCCCGGTGAGCATCTTCTCGTAGGAGAGGTCCAGCGCCTCGTTGGGGTCCTCCAGGGCGTCCATCAGCCGGTTGGTCTTGGACTGGAAGAGGTCGGCGACGCGGCCGAGGATGCTCATAACGTCATGCTCCTAGATCATCGGGAGTGCAGAATGATCACTGAACCCTTCCTCCTCACCCGGGCTTGTTCCGGGTGTCCAGAGCGCCGCGGTCTTGGACCTGTCGCACTCCGTAGCGCGATGTGACCAATCGCTGCGTCCTGGATGCCCGGAACCCGTCCGGGCAAGGAGGATGAAGAGTGGTGGTCGCGAAGGGCGGACACTTCAGCTGTTCACCGAGAGCACCAGCTGGGGGTCGGGGATGGCGTCGGGAGCGAGCTCGGCGGCGACCGGGGTGACGGCGGTGCCGACCGCGAAGAACTCGATCACATGGGGCTGCCAATTGTGGCTGCCCTCGTGCAGGTCCATGCCGACCACGCCCTCCGCCTGCACCTTGATGGCCTCGTGCTGCATCCGCTCCATGGCGATCTCGCGCGCGTCGTAGAGCGCCTGGGAGTAGTTGGTCAGCTCCACGTTCTGCCCGACCGACCCCATGGTCTTGAATAGACCCCGGTGCGCCACATGGTAGACACAGGAGCCCATGACCATCTCCAGCGGCCGGTAGCCGGCGTGGAGCAGGGTCCAGAAGTCCTGGCCCGAGAGGTCGGAGGTGAAGGGCGCCCCGCCCGGGCCCTTGAAGGCGGTGTGGCCCGCGGCGTGCACCACGCCCGTGCCGATGGCCACGAACTCCAGGATGTTCTGGTCCCACTCCAGCCGCTTGACCTCCAGCCGAACTCCGACCACGCCATCGGCGCCCATGTCGCGGGCCTCCTCGCGCATGCGGGTCATGGCGTGCTCGCGGGCCTGGTACATGGCCTGGGAGAGGACCGTCATCTCCTGGTTCTTGGACCAGCCGGCGTACTGCACGCCGACGTGGTAGATGCAGGAGCCGACGCACAGGCCCACCGGCTCGAACCCGGCCTTACGGACCAGCAGGAACTCGTTGACCGAGAAGTCGGAGGTGAAGACGCCGCCGCGGTGGTTCTGGCTCCGCAGGCCCTTCATCCGCTCCAGCGCGTGCTGGGGGATGGCGTCCTGGGTGTCGGCCATCAGATGCCTCCCTCTTGGTCGTGCAGGTCGTTGGCGGCAGGGCCGCGGGTCTCGTTCAGGAGCGGCGACAGGTCGTCGCGCATGTCGACCACCGTCCTGATGTGGTGGGGCACGCCCGCGCCCCGCGGCGTCTCCACCACCGTGCCGATGACGATGTGGCGGCCGAGGTAGGCCGGCGGCTGCTTGTCGCGCTCCTGCCGGAAGAGCTGGCCGAACTGGGTGTGGGCGAGCACGCCGTCGCCCTGCCGGGCGACGTCGCGGCGGAGCTCCTGGTGCGCGTGACGGCGGACCTTCTGCCAGAAGGCGCCGAGGTCGCGCAGTTCCTGGTTCACCCAGCTGCCGGCGGCGTCCACGCCGTAGCTGGAGTAGTTCGTCAGCCACTCGTACTTGGCGCCGACCGCGAGGCCCACGGGCACGATGCCCATCTCCAGGAGCCGCACGAACTCCAGCGCCGGGACGGTGGCGACGGCCGGGTCCGGGCTGGCGGGCAGGCCGTCCATCTTCACCGCGGTGCCGATCAGGGTGTAGTCCATGCTGGCGCCGAGGTCGGTGTGGACCGTGCGCATCTTCACGTCGACCACCGCATTGGCCCCGCAGGAGACGGCTTCGGCCTTCAGCCGCTGCAGGGCGGCGCGCCAGCCGGACGCGTGGCCTTCCGTCCAGCTCCGCTCGTACTGGAACCAGCAGGTGCCGCTGACGGTGGCGACCGGCTTGATTCCGTGGCTCCGGGCCAGCCGCAGCTCCGTCGCCGTCATGGTCGACAGCCAGGGCAGCCGCCCCTGCGCCGCGGCGTGCAGCCGCTCCACCACAAAGTCCGGCAGCCGGTTGCCGGAGAGCGCGCGCTCCCACGCGGCGCTGCGGGCTGCGGCCTCCCCCTCGGTCGGGAGCGGGTTTCCGATCGGACCCTGGGGCATCAGGCGGCTCTCACAGGAAGGTCTGCAGCGTGTCGCTGGCGCCGCCCATGGACCCGGCCAGCGCGGCCACCTCCGCGCGGACGTCGGCCAGCCACTCGGGCACGGGTTGCTCGAGCGTGCTGATCACCACGCCGCGCACCGTCTTGGCCCGGGTGGCGCTCAGCCGGCCCTTGTCGAAGCGAAGCCGGTGCTCGGCCTCCTCACCGCGGAAGATGATCTCGTGCACGTGGCGGGTGGTGGCGAGGAGCCCGTCGCGCCGCCGCTCCACCGCCACCCGGTCCGGCAGGGCGCCCTCCAGCCGGGCCGCGAGCGCTTCCATGAACGCCTTGAGGTCGGTCTGCGCGCGCCGGACGCCGGCGGCGTCGAGGTCGAACGGATCGAGATCGACGCTCATTGGGCTCGTCGAGGCTCGGTGACCATGCTCGGACGACCCGCTGCTGGCTGACCAGGGTAGTGTGGCCCGGCGGCCCCTGTCACGGCAAGCGTCTAATACCCGAGCCCGCCGTCACGCGGCCGCCTTTCAGTGCAGCCCGCCCATGACGGAGCTCAGGGCGGCGTAGAGCACGCCCGCGAGCGTGATGGCGGCCGGCAGGGTCAGGACCCAGGCCAACGCGATGTTCCTGATCGTGGACATCTGCAGCCCCGAGCCGTTGGCGACCATCGTCCCGGCCACGCCCGAAGAAAGGATGTGGGTGGTGGAGACCGGCAGCCCCAGGTACTCCGCGCCCCCGATCGTCACCGCCGCCACGATCTCGGCGGAGGCGCCCTGGCCGTAGGAGAGGTGGTCCTTGCCGATCTTCTCGCCCACCGTGACCACGATCCGCTTCCATCCGATCATGGTGCCGAGGCCGAGCGCCAGCGCCACGGTGATCTTCACCCAGTAGGGGATGAAACGGGTGCCGTTGTTCAGGAGCTTGCCGTAGTCCTTCAGCGTCTTGCTGTCGGCCGACGAGAAGGCGATCTTCTTCTTGGCCGCCTGGGTGATGGCCTGGGCGGTCAGGTACATCTCGTTTCGCACGTTCTGGGTCTGGGCGGCGGGCACCTTGGCCACCGCGCCGGCCGACTTCACCTGAGCGCCGATGTCCCGGGCGAGCACCGAGAGCGCCGCGAAGGTCTCGGGCCTGTTCAGCCCGCCGGAGCTCAGCGCCCCATCGACGGTCTTCCTAGCCACCTCGATGGGGGGCGGTGCGGCGCCGTTCGCGTGGCTCTGGAAGGCCTGGGAGGCGGCCGCCGAGGTCTTCAGGAAGGCGGGGGTGGCGCTGTTGGGCATGGTGCGGTTCAGCGCATAGGCGGTAGGCGCCACGCCGATCAGGATCAGCATGATGATGCCCATGCCCTTCTGCCCGTCGTTGCCGCCGTGGGCGAAGCTGACGCCGGTGCAGGTCAGGATGAGGAGCCCGCGGATCCACCAGGGCGGCGTCTTGGCCGGATCGGCGGGCTGGTAGAAGGTCTTGTTGCGCAGGACCAGCTTGAAGAGCAGCAGCAGCCCCGCCGCCAGTATGAAACCGCATAGCGGGCTGAACAGCAGGGCCTGGAGGATCTTGCCGGCCTGCGACCAGTCCACTCCGGCGGCGGCGCTCCGGCCCTTGAGAAGCTGGTTGGCGAGGCCGACGCCCAGGATCGACCCGATCAGGGCGTGCGACGAGCTGTTCGGGATGCCGAAGAACCAGGTGCCGAGGTTCCAGATCACCGCGGCGAGCAACAACGCAAAGATCATGGCGTATCCGCCCGCGCTGCCCGTCTGCAGGATCAGGTCGGTCGGCAGGATGGTGACGATGGAGTAGGCCACCGCTCCGGTAGAGAGCGCCACGCCGAGGAAGTTGAAGAAGCCTGACCAGATCACGGCGAAGAGCGGCGGCAGGCTCTTCGTATAGATGACGGTCGCGACCGCGTTGGCGGTGTCGTGGAAGCCGTTCACGAATTCGAACCCCAGCGCGATCAGGAGCGCGAGGCCGAGCAGCAGGAAGGCGCCGGTCGCAACCGGCTCGCCTCCGCCGTAGGTCCGCAGGTCCTGGGCGATGGAGAAGACCGCGAAGGCGGCGCCGGCGATCAGCACAAGGAAGAAGGCGAAGGCTCCGGCCGGATGAACCTTGCCGTGCAAGTCGATGTGCAGCTTGTCGGCCGTCTTCTGCTCGCCGGCAGAGGGTGCGCTGGAAAGGGTCGCAGCCGTCATGTCCCGCCCCAAAGGAGTGTAGCGGTAGTCCTCGCACGGCCGCGGCGCCTCGATGGTGAAGTTTCCATGAAGATTGCCGTGGCCCTGCCTGCGCCCTGCAGGCCCGCGGAGCCGTCACGGCCGCGTCACCGACTCGGGTCAGAGGGGACCGACCGCTCATCCAGCGAGGCCCATGACGCATGGTCCACCCCGCGTCCCGCCGACGCCATCGAAGCGTCTTCCTCTCCGACCTGCACCTGGGCGCCCCCGCCTGCCGGGCCGAAGCGATCCTCCAGTTCCTGGACGGGGTGGAGTGCGAGCAGCTCTATCTCCTCGGCGATGTGGTGGACGGCTGGCGGCTGCGGCGGCGCTGGTGGTGGCCCGCGACGCATGCGGCCGTGGTCGAGCGGTTGCTGGAGATGGCCCGCGGCGGCGTGGAGGTGATCTACGTCCCCGGCAACCACGACAGCTTCGCACGAATATAGTGCGGCGCCGTCGCCGCCGGCGTCCGCTTGGAGCGGGAGGGAGTGCACCGGGCGGCGGACGGCCGGCGCTACCTCCTGGTTCATGGCGACGCCTACGACCCGGGCGAGGACCGCCATCCCATCCAGAAGGCCGCCAGCGACCTACTCTACCGCGCGCTGATGCGGGCGGACCGGGGCTGGCGCGCGATGCGGCGGATGTGCGGGCTGTCCGAGACCAGCCTGGCGGCTTGGGCCAAGGGCGGCTCGGCCGTGGCGCGGCGGGTGGTGAGCCGGTTCGAGGCGCGTTTGGCCGAGGAGGCCCGCTCGCGCGGCCTGGACGGCGTGGGGTGCGGGCACATCCACCGCCCGGCGGCCAGG
>CAXUCS010000142.1:5639-6215 GCA_964249365.1 uncultured Caulobacteraceae bacterium
GGGTGGAGAGCCAGAGCGCTGTGGTCGAGCGCCCCGACGGCGGGCTGGAGCTGCTGCGCTGGCGATCGGAAAGCCCCCGCCGCGCCCGGACCCAAACGGTTCGCCGCTCCTGGGCGTCGGCCCTCGCGCTGCGACATCGAGGCGGCCAACAGCCCTTGTCGCAAAGCTGAAACAGGGTCACGATCCCGCCTTAAAGGATGGAGGCGGGGGTGGCTCCTGTTCGTTTGGCTCTGCGGCTGGCGCTGGCCCGCCGGCTGGCGGTTGCGACCGCCGGCTTCGCGCTGATCTGCGCCTGGCCGTTGGTGCTGTTCAAGCTGCGCCTCTTCGGCGGCTGATCCGCGCGGCGGACTTCTGCGCGCCCGGCCGCCGCGCCATCATGCGCGCGTGCAGCCCGATTCGACCGCCACGCGCCGCCCGGGCGTCTACGAGTTCTTCGCCGGCGGGGGCATGGCGGGGTTGGGCCTCGGCCAGGGCTGGAAGGTCCTCTTCGCCAACGACGTCGATCAGGTGAAGGCGCAGAGCTACCGGGCGAACTTCAAGCGGGCGCCGTTCAGGCTCGGCGACATCGCCGTTCTC
>CAXUCS010000143.1:0-6212 GCA_964249365.1 uncultured Caulobacteraceae bacterium
GGTCCGCCTGACGCTCTCGCGCCTCCTCCTGGCCCTGGTCGCGGGCGGCGCGGGGGTCGTCGGAACTCGCCCCCTTGACCACGTCCTTGCTCTCGGCGGCTTGCGGCTGAGTCGGCGGCGTGGCGTCGGCGTCGCCCTTCAGCCGGGCGATCGGCGTGTTGACCTTCACACCCTCGGTGCCTTCCTCGACCAGGATGGCGTCCACCACACCCTCGTCGACGGCCTCCACCTCCATGGTGGCCTTGTCCGTCTCGATCTCGGCGATCACGTCGCCGGAGGAGACGGTGTCGCCCGCCTTCACGTGCCACTTGGCGAGCACGCCCTCCTCCATGGTGGGCGAAAGCGCCGGCATCAGGATATCGGTCATAGACGGCTTTCCGGCGCGTTCAGGCGCGGCTGAGATGCTTGAGCCGCAGGGCGCTGGCTTCCCAGTCGCGGCCGTCGAACGGTTGGATGATCAGGGCGAGCCCGGCGAAATCGTCCAGGCAGCGGGCGTTCACCGACCAGCCGTCCGGGTTCGACCGCGGGCGATAGAAGCTCTTCACCCCGCAGCGGGCGCAGAAGAGGTGCTCGGCCGCCCCGGTGTTGAAGCGGTAGGAGGTGAGCGCGCCCTCTCCCGAGAGGAGCTCGAAGCCTGCCTGCGGAACGATGGCGTGCAGATAGCCCGTCTTGGTGCAGATGGAGCAGTTGCAATCCTCCACGGCCGGGGCCGGCGCAAGCCGGGCCCGGAAGCGGATGGCGCCGCAGTGGCAGCCGCCTTCCCGCCAGACGCCTTCTCCCGCCCCGCTCACCGATAGGTCACCGCCTTAACCGCCGCGATGATCTTGTCCACCGACGGCAGGGTCAACGCCTCCAGGTTGGCGGCGTAGGGCATGGGCACGTCCTCGCCATGCACGCGGGTGGGCGGCGCGTCCAGGTAGTCGAAGGCGTGCTCCACCACGCGCTGGCACACCTCCGCACCCACTCCAAAGGCGCCCCAGCCCTCCTCCACCGAGACGATGCGGCCGGTCTTCTTCACGCTTTCCACGATCGTGCCGTGGTCGAGCGGGCGGAGCGTGCGGAGATCGACCACCTCCGCCTCTATCCCCTCACCGCTCAGCTTCTCCGCGGCTTCCAAAGCGAAGCCGACCATGCGGGAATGGGCGGTGATCGTCACGGTGCTGCCCTCGCGGCGCACCTTGGCCTTGCCGATCGGCAGGACGAAGTCGTCGAGATCGGGGATCTCGAACTCGTGGCCGTAGAGCATCTCGTTCTCGAGGAACACGACCGGGTTCGGATCGCGGATCGCCGCCTTCAAAAGGCCCTTGGCGTCGGCGGCGTCATAGGGAGCGATCACCTTCAGCCCCGGCACCGAGCCGTACCAGGCGGAGTAGTCCTGGCTGTGCTGGGCCGCGACCCGCGCCGCCGCTCCGTTGGGCCCGCGGAACACGATGGGACAGCGGACCTGGCCGCCGGACATGTAGCGGGTCTTGGCGGCGGAGTTGATGATCGCGTCGATCGCCTGCATGGCGAAATTGAAGGTCATGAACTCAACGATCGGCTTCAGCCCCGCAAAGGCGGCGCCGACGCCTAGGCCCGCGAAGCCATACTCGGTGATGGGGGTGTCCACCACGCGACGGTCGCCGAACTCCTGCAGGAGGTCGCGGCTGACCTTGTAGGCGCCCTGGTACTGCGCCACCTCCTCGCCCATGAGGAACACGGCGTCGTCGCGGCGCATCTCCTCGGCCATGGCGTCGCGCAGGGCGTCGCGCACGGTGAGGGTGACCATCCGCGTCCCCTCCGGCACGTCCGGGTCCTTGAGGGGCGAGGGTGCGGGAACCGCGACCGGTCCCTCCCCCTCCGGCTTGGGCTTGGCGGTCTCCGGCGGCTGCTTCTCCGGCTCGCCCGCGCTCGCCTCCGCGGCGTTCGGCTTGGCGACGGCGACAGGCGCGGCCGCGGCCTGCTCGTCCGGCGGAGACGACCCGTTCGCCTCGCCCCCGCCCTCGCCCTTCAGTCGCGCGATGGGCGTGTTGACCTTGACGCCTTCCGCGCCTGCGGGGACCAGCAGGGCCTCCACCACGCCCTCGTCGACGGCTTCCACCTCCATGGTGGCCTTGTCCGTCTCGATCTCGGCGATCACGTCGCCGGACGAGACGGTGTCGCCCTCCTTGATGTTCCACTTCGAAAGCGTGCCCTCCTCCATGGTGGGGGAGAGCGCGGGCATGAGGATGTCGGTCACGATCGGTCCTCAGGCCTCCACATAGACATCGGTGTAGAGGTCCTTCGGTTCAGGCTCGGGCGCGGTGCGGGCGAAGTCGGCGGCCTCGGCCACGATCTTCTTCACCTCCGCGTCGATGGCCTTGAGCATGCCCTCATCGGCCAGGCCGCGCTGCTCCAGCTTGTCGCGGAGGTGGTCTATCGGGTCGCGGGTCTTGCGGATCGAGTCGACCTCCTCGCGGGTGCGGTACTTGGCGGGGTCGCTCATGGAGTGGCCACGGTAGCGGTAGGTCTTCATCTCCAGGATGTAGGGGCCCTTGCCGAATCGCGCCCAGTCGGCGGCGCGGCCCGCGGCGTCGCGCACCGCCTCTATGTCCATCCCGTCCACCTCCTCGCCCGGGATGTTGAAGCTGGCGCCCCGGCGGAAGAGGTGGGTCTCGGCCGAAGCGCGCTCCACCGAGGTGCCCATGGCGTACTGGTTGTTCTCGATCACGTAGACAACCGGCAGCTTCCAGAGCTCGGCCATGTTGAAGGCCTCATAGACCTGGCCCTGGTTCACCGCGCCGTCGCCCATGAAGGTGAAGCACACCTTGTCGTCGCCCCGGTAGCGGTTGGCGAGCGCCAGCCCCGTGCCGATCGGCACCCAGGCGCCGACGATGCCATGGCCGCCGAAGAAGTCGTGCTCGCTTGAGAACATGTGCATGGAGCCGCCCTTGCCCCGCGCGACGCCCGTGGCGCGGCCCGTCAGCTCCGACAGCACCGCCTTGGCGTCGACGCCGGCGGCCAGGGTGTGGCCGTGGGCGCGGTAACCGGTGATGATCTCGTCGCCCGGCCGCTTGATGGACTCCACCCCGACCGCGATGGCCTCCTGGCCGATGTAGAGGTGGCAGAAGCCGCCGATCAGCCCCATGCCGTAGAGCTGGCCCGCGCGCTCCTCGAAGCGTCGGATCAGCAGCATGTCCCGGTACCAGCCGAGCATCTCCTCCTTGGAGGGCGCAGGCTCGGCGGACGGAACGGACGCGGCGCCGGGATCCGCGACGGGCGGATCGGTGCGGGAACCGGACGCATCAGCGGCCGGCGCTTTGGCGGCGCGCGCCATGTCATGGACCTCCCGTGGTTCGGCCCTTTTCTAAGCCGCGACCTCCCTGCGGGAAAGGCTCAATCCATGCGCCGGGCGATACGGATGACGTAGTCGCGCGGGTCGGCGAAGCCCAGCAGTTCACGCGCCTGCTCGTCCAGCAGGTCGCGGGAGAGCGAGGCGTCGCCGAGAAGGCGCACACGGGTGGTCAGGTCCGCCTCTTCCGCCTGCAGCCCCTTCAGTTCGCGCCGGCGTGCGGCCAGGGCGGCGTTGCGCTGTGGGCGGGTCAGGAGTCCGCGGTCCCCGCTCAGCGCCTGGCAGGCGAAGTAGAAGATCAGCAACGCGAAGAGGGCGGTGGGGATGTAGGGGCGCAGCCGATGGTACATGCAAACCCCCACCCTGGCAGCCGAAGGGATCGACGGATAAGGTTAACGCCTCGCTAACGCTGCGGACGAGCGGCCCGTCACAGGCCGCGGAAGACGCTCCGGCCGGCGAAGACGGCCTGGTCGCCGAGCGCCTCCTCGATGCGCAGCAGCTGGTTGTACTTGGCCAAGCGGTCGGATCGGGCGAGCGACCCCGTCTTGATCTGCCCGCAATTGGTCGCCACCGCGAGGTCGGCGATGGTGGTGTCCTCCGTCTCGCCGGACCGGTGGCTCATCACCGCGGTGTAGGCGGCGCGCTGGGCCATCTGCACGGCGTCCAGGGTCTCCGACAGGGTGCCGATCTGGTTCACCTTGATCAGGATGGAATTGGCCAGCCCCTGCTCGATCCCCATCAGCAGCCGCTCGGGATTGGTGACGAAGATGTCGTCGCCGACGAGCTGCAGCCGCTCGCCGAGCCGCTCGGTGAGCAGGCCCCAGCCCTCGAAGTCGTCCTCCGCGCAGCCGTCCTCGATGGAGACGATGGGAAAGGCGTCCACCAGCCGTTCGTAATAGTCCACCATGGCGGTCGGTTCGAGCGTCTTGCCCTCGCCGGCCAGGACGTAGCGCCCGTCCTTGAAGAACTCGGTGGAGGCCGGGTCTAGCGCCAGCCAGAAGTCCTCGCCGGCCTGGTAGCCGGCAGCCTCGCCCGCACGCACGATGAACTGCAGCGCCTCCTCCGCGGAAGGGAGGTTGGGGGCGAAGCCGCCCTCGTCGCCGACGTTGGTGTTGTGGCCGGCCGTCTTCAGCGCCGACTTCAGGGCATGGAAGATCTCCGCCCCCATCCGGAGCGCGTCCGCGAACGTCTCCGCGCCCGCGGGAACGATCATGAACTCCTGGATGTCGATGGGATTGTCCGCATGCACCCCGCCGTTGATGATGTTCATCATGGGCGTCGGCAGAACGCGCGCGGACACGCCGCCCACATAGCGGTGGAGCGGCAGTGCGGAACTGTTGGCGGAGGCCTTGGCGGCGGCGAGGCTGACGCCGAGGATGGCGTTGGCCCCGAGCCGGCTCTTGTTGGGCGTGCCGTCCAGCTCGATCATGGCGGCGTCAAGCCGGCGTTGGTCCTCCGCGTCGAAGCCGGAGAGCGCGTCGAAAATCTCGCCGTTGACCGCGTCCACGGCCTTCTGCACGCCCTTGCCGCCGTAGCGGGCGTCGTCGCCGTCACGCTTCTCCACCGCCTCGTGCGCGCCGGTGGAGGCGCCGGACGGAACGGCGGCGCGGCCGAAGCTGCCGTCCTCCAGCGTCACGTCGACTTCCACCGTCGGATTGCCCCGGCTGTCGAGGATTTCGCGGGCGGTGATGTCGAGGATGTCGGCCATGGACGGCGCTCTCGGGGAGACACGCCGCATGTAGACGCGGCGTGGCGCGAGCCTTAGCTCACGCGCCGCGTCGCCTCAATCCTGGCGGACCGTCCGCGGCGTACGACGCGGGCCGCCCCTCGCTGGCGGTTCGCGCTCAGCAGTGGACGCGGGACTTGGCGATGGCGTGTCCGGCGACCGCGCCGACACCGGCGCCGACGAGCCCGCCCACCACGCTGTGGCCGATCACACCGCCGAGCACGCCGCCGGACACAGCGCCGAGCGCCGTACCCTCGTTGCCGGATCGCCGCCTCTGGGCATAGCAGTTGTGATAGTAGTGGTGACGGTTGTAGTAGCCGTTGTTATAACCATTATTGTAATAGCCCTGTGCGGACGCTTGGCTCGTCGCGACCATTGCCGCCAATCCCGCAACGGCCGTCATAATCCTGCGCATCACCGTCTCCTGATCCTTTGCGCTAAGGAATGGCGATGAGCCTCGCCCGGTTCCTTAGCCGCTGGTGAGCGACATAGTCGGACGGGGATGAACCCGGCCTGACCCTCATGGAGGCCATCCAGTCATCGACGCCGGATGGTACCGCCTCCCCGGATCGAACGGGGGACCTCCAGAGCCACAATCTGGCGCTCTAACCTACTGAGCTAAGGCGGCGTGTCCGGGAGACGCAGACAGCGTCCTCTTAGGCTTGCGCGCCTAAACGATCAAGCGTGCAGCCTTCAAACAGTCAAATCACCCGGAGTTAAACTCCGGTGATTTGATAGACTAGATTATTACGGCTGTCCTACTGCAGCGCCCAACGCATAGGGATGGTAATGGTCCCCTCAACAGTCGTTCCCCCTCGCTTGGCAGGATTCACTCGAAACTCACGCGCTGTACGGACCTCAGCGGCTCCAAACCCAAGTCCTTGTGGGTCCTCTGAATTAACCCGACATCCCGTCAGCGTACCTCGAACGGTAACCGTGCAGGTCATCGAACTAGTACCAGTCTTCTCCTGCCGCTGCGCTTCGTCAGGATAGTAGTCGGCTAGGCTGTCAGGCTGGCGTGTAATGCTAGCGGACGTCAGGACCGGAGGCGGAGCCGGCGGGGCGACAGGAGCGGGAGGCGCCGGTGGTGCAATGATCGGCTGGGGCGGCGCGATCGACTCCGGCGGAGGCGTACGGACCGGCGGCAGGATGGGCGGCGGCGCCGGGACGTTGAGC
>CAXUCS010000144.1:0-6202 GCA_964249365.1 uncultured Caulobacteraceae bacterium
GGCGCCTCCGACGACGCGGCGATCAGGGCGGCGGCTTCGTCGCCCATCGATCTGCCACCGGGGAGGTCCGGTGCCTCGACACCGAGGCTCGGGGGCAGGTGCGCGGACCGGGCCCCAGATCGCCCCGCTGCCGCCGAGGCCGTGGATGAGAAGGAGCGACGGCCCGGAGCCGGCCTCCACCACGTGGAGGCGGGCGCCACCCACCTCGATCGGCCGGCCGAGCGGAGGGAGTACGCGCTCGACCCTGCGCGCCGTCCAGGCGGTGAAGCCGACCAGCCCCGCCGCAGTCGTCCCCGCCGCCAGCGCCAAGGTCGCGCCCACGCCCGTCGCCACTGATCCTACGCGCATGACACCTCAACGGACCCTGTCGACCCGCCCGCTTGATGGGCCTTTCCCGCCCCGGAGAAAAGCCGTCCGCCGCCGAAGGCGGCGTAGACTTTCGTGGCAGGAGCGCATGCCTACGGGAGCAGCTTGGTGACGGAAAAGAGACATCACCTTTCCATTCCAGCAGCATGCGACAAAACACCGGATAGACGCAAAGATCACGATCCCTCTCGGCCTTGAAGCGCTGACTCGGAAGCATCCTTTGACGTATTTCTATGCAATCTCCGCGATCGACAGCTCCTTAGTCTTTCGCCGCTTGCCCGAGTGGCCGTCGGCCTGCGGTATCCAGGAGACGGGGGGCCGATCCATGCCGATGAGACGTCTGGGGCGACTTGCAGGCCGCGCGGCCGGTGCGCTGGGGGTCGCCGTCCTGTTCGCGTCTGCAGCGGCGGCCCCGACCTTCGCCCAGGTGATGCGGACGGCGGCGGGCGCCTTCCCGATCTCCAGCAGCGTTGTCGTCCCGGCGGGCGCGCAGACCGTCTACATCAGCGGCACGACCGCGCCTTCCCCGCCCGGCGGCGCGGTCACCGGCGACACCCAGGCCCAGACCACCGCCGCGCTCGGCCGCATCCAGACGCTCCTGCAGGCCCAGGGCCTGGGTCTCGCGGACGTGGTGATGATGCGGGTCTACCTCGTCGGCGATCCCGCCAAGGGCGGCCACATGGACTTCCCGGGCATGATGGCCGGCTACACCCGCCTCTTCGGCACGCCGGAGCAGCCGAACAAGCCCGCCCGCACGACCGTGCAGGTCGCCGCCCTCGCCGCGCCCGGCGCACTGGTCGAGATCGAGGTCCAGGCCGTCAAGTCTAAATAGAAGGCCGCGTCCAAGCGGCTGTGGAGGGGACGTCTAGGCTCCAGTCGATCAACGAGGGATCCAAGCCTATGAACAGGCTGAAGTACGGTAGCGTCAGCGCCATCGCCTTGCTTTCGTGTGCGGTCCAGGCGCGCGCGCAGGATACGACGACCTCCAGTCCGCCCGCCTCGTCCGGGACGAACCAGGTGAACGAGGTGATCGTCACCGGCACCCGCCAGACGGGGATGCGGGCGGAAGACAGCGCCCAGCCGATCCAGGTGGTCGGCGCCCAGGCCTTCCAGCACGTGGGCGAACCCGACCTCAGCCAGACGCTGCAGCAGAACGTGCCCTCCTTCAACGTGGAGCAGTACGGCGCGGACAGCGCGGCCCTGACCATCCAGGCGGCGCTCCGGGGGCTCAGCCCCAACGACACGCTGGTGCTGGTGAACGGCAAACGCCGTCACGACACCGCCAACCTGGCGGTGGACCCGGGCAGCGTCTATTCGGGTGCGGCGTCCGTCGACCTCAGCATGATCCCCGTAGGCGCCATCGACCATGTGGAGGTGCTGCAGGACGGGGCCGCCGCCCAGTACGGCTCCGACGCGGTGGCCGGCGTGGTCAATATCATTCTCAAGACCGCCAACCATGGCGGCACGCTCTCAGCCACCGGGGGCGAGTACTACGAAGGCGACGGTGCGACGGGGGCCGGCTACATCAACAAGGGCGTTGCGCTCGGCGACCGCGGCTTCTTCAATATCACCGTGGAGGAGAAATATCACGACTTCAGCCGCCAGGGCGGGGCGGACCGCCGCCTGTCCAATCCGAACGGCAGCATCCTGTCCAGCACGAGCGCCACCGACGCCGGCTATCTCGGCGCGCCCGGCTCGCCCAACGTCAACAACATCTACGGTGACACCGCCTTCAACCTGTACGACGGTTTCTACAACACCGGCTACAAGCTCTCCGACCAGATCCAGCTCTACAGCTTCGGCAGCTACGGCCAGCGCATCGCCTCGGCGTTCGAGAACTATCGCGTGCCGAGCAAGGTGGAAGGCGTGACCACCACGGGCGAGACGGTGATCCCCTTCCCCAACGGCTTCAGCCCGCGGGAGAAGTTCGAGGAGAAGGACTACTCCTTCACCGCCGGGGCCAAGGGCGCGCTGTCGGACTGGAACTACGATGTGGCGACCACCTATGGACGCGACCACGACGTCTACACCGTCAACTCCGCCAACGCCGCGCTCTTCGCCCAGGACCAGGGCCTGTCGGCCACGCCGGTCACGCCACAGACCAGCTTCTACGACGGCCTGTTCCAGTTCAGCGAGTGGACCTCCACCGTCGACATTGACCATGCCTTCCCCCTGAGCTTCACCGCCACGCCGCTCAACCTCGCCTTCGGCGGCGAATACAGGCGCGACGTGTTCAGCATCGGCGAAGGCGAGCCGAGCTCGTATTTCAGCGGCGGCGCCCAGTCCTTCTCCGGCTATACGCCGCAGGACCAGAAGAGGGTGGGCCGGACCAACTACGCCTTCTACGTCGACCTCGCCAACGACCCGATCGCCCACCTGCACCTGGACCTGGCGGGGCGCTACGAGCACTACAGCGACTTCGGGAGCGACAAGGTCGGCAAGCTGACGGCGCGCTACGACTTCACGCCCGCCATCGCGGTGCGGGGGACCATATCGACAGGCTTCCGCGCGCCGACCCTGCAGGAGGAGTTCTACTCGGGCACCAACGTCGCGCCGACTTCCGCCTTCGTGCAGCTTCCAGCCAACTCCGCGGCGGCGGCCTCGGCCGGCTTCGCTCCCCTGAAGCCGGAGATCTCCAGCAACTACAGCGCCGGCGTGGTCTTCCACCCGATGGCGCGCCTTCAGGTCACCGCTGACTACTACCTGATCGACCTGCGCGATCGGGTGGTGCCGAGCGGCAACATCGTCGGAGACGACGCCAGTTGCACGACGGCGGCGGCCGGCTGCACCACTCCGGGCGTTGTGTCCCAGGGCGTGCTGAACGCCATCACCCGCCAGGGCGTGACACTCGACTCCGGCCTGACCTACGCCGGAATCCAGCTCTTCAACAACGGCGCCAACACTAAGACACAGGGGCTTGAGGCTACCGCGACCTATGCTTCGGACTTCGGCGATCTCGGCCACGTCGACTGGTCCGTGGGCTTCAACTACAACGACACCACCATCACCAGCCTCAAGGGGCTGCCGGCGGTGGACGTCAATACCAATTACGGCCAGACCGCGCTCCTGTCGGCCAACGAGATCACCGCCCTCCTGACCGGAGCGCCCAAGGAGAAGGCGATCCTCAGCGCGCTGTGGACGATCCAGAAGTTCTCCGTGAACCTTCGCGAGGAAGTCTACGGCTCCAGTTCGGAGGCGATCAGCTTCAACGGCACGGGCACGGGCAACGGCGCCACCACACTGGCGGTGGGCGCCACCGGCATCACCGACCTGGACATCGGCTACAAGATCACGCCTCAGCTCAGAATAAACGTCGGGGCGAACAACCTGTTCGACCAGCGGCCGGAGAACGTGCCGACGGTCTCCAACGGCAGCGGCGGGTTCAGGCCGGCCGACGGCAACAACGTCTATGGCGAGCCGGCGGGCTTTTCGCCCTATGGCATCAACGGCGGCTACTACTACGGCCGGGTGACCTACAACTTCTAGGTTGGGTCAGGCTCGTCGTCCTGACCGGCTGCCCGGTCCAGGACGACGAGGGCGCCCCACGGGTCAGCCGCGCCAGCCCTCCAGCGCCGGGCCGAGCGCGTCGCGCAGCGGCTCGAGCCAGGGCTCGAAGCGGCGCCACTGCTCCAGCCCGTCGCGGAAGATGGGCCGGCGGACCTGTTCGGAACTGACCGTCTTCACCGGCCGCCCGTTCTCGTGGAAGCGCAGGCAGGCCGGGTCGAACGGCAGGCCGCAGTGGGTGAGGAGCGCCCGGACCTCGCCCTCCGTGTCCTGAACCAGGTCCTCGTAGATAAGCCGACGGACCCGTCCGGGCAGGACGGTGTCGAAGTGAGCCATCAGCCGGACATAGTCGTGGTAGTAGCGCCCGATGTCGACGAGGTCGTAGGAAAAGCCTTGGCCCTGGGCGAAATGCTGCTTGAACACCGCCCAGCCGGCCGCCATCGGGTGGCGGCGCACGTCGATGACGCGGGCGTGCGGCAGGGCCAGGGCGATCAGGCCGAGGTGGCGGAAGTTGTTGGGCATCTTGTCGGTGAAGAAGGCACGCCCCAGCTTCCTGTGCACCCGGGTGGCCTCCAGGTAGCGCTCGCCCAGCCGCCGCCGCCCTGCCCCGTCCAGCTCCAGGAGAGCGTCGAGGCCACCGCCCGTCGCGGCCCCGAGCCCGCCGGCGATGAGGCCGAGGTCGGGTAGTTCCATGGTGCCTTCCACCGACGGATGGCTGGCCAGGATCTGCTCCACCAGGGTGGAGCCGGAGCGCGGAAGCCCGACGATGAAGATCGGATCGCGCGCCGGCGCACCCCCGCCCTCGCGCTCGGCGAACACCTGCGCGGTGAGCCGTCCGATGCGCTCGTTCACGTCCGCCGAGGTCGCGTCGGCTGAGTAGCGCTCCGTAGCGTGGCGGAGCTTGGCCCCGGCCGCGTAGCTCTCGAACGCGGCCTGATCCTCGCCGCGCTCCTCCAGCGCCTTGCCGAGCGCATAGTGCATGGGTAGCCGGTCGTCGCGCCTGAGTTCCGGCCGCGCCAGTTCGCGGCGGAGCGCGCCGGCCTCCTCGTCCGCGAGCCCTGCGAGCTTCAGGTTGGCGAGCGCCCAGTAGGCGTCGCCGAAGGCCGGCTGCAGCCTGATGGCGCGGCGGTAGGCCTCTACCGCTTCCGGAAAGCGCCGCACGGTGCGCAGAGCGTGGCCGTGGTTCAGCCACACCTGAGCCTGATCCGGGTAGTCGAGGAGGAGGCCGCGGTGGAGCGCCTCTACTTCCTCCGGCTCGCCCACCAGCGACAGGCAGGCGGCCAGGAGGTTGCGGTAGGCGGCGTTCTCCGGCTCGCGCGCCAGGAGATCGCGCAGGTGGCCCGCGGCCTCCACCGCCCTCTGCTGGTGGAACAGCACGCCCGCCAGGGTGAAGCGCGCGCCATCGAAGCCGGGGTCGCGTCGCAGGGCGTCGTCCAGCACCGTCTCGGCGTCGGCGTAGCGGTGAAGCCGTCCGAGCGTCTCGCCCATCATCCGGAGCGCGGCGGTGTCCGCTGGGCGGCGCAGGAGATAGGGCCCGATCAGCAACTCGGCCCCCGCCGGATCGTCCGCGGCGAGCGCATCGGCGGCGGCCTTCAGCTCCGGCGCCTGGACGCTGGCGCGCAGCTGTTCGGCATAGGCCGCCTGGGCGCCGCGCACGTCGCCGCTCCTGAACAGCGCCTCGCCGAGCGCGGCCCAGGCCTGCGGCTGCTCACGCTGCAGGGCGACCGAGCGCCTCAAAGCATCGGTCGCGGCCGTTCCCTCGCCGAGCGCGCCGAGGACGAGGCCGATCTCATACTGGGTGCGGGCGGCGGCGGGATGCTGGCGCGCCAGGGGCTCCAGGATCGCACTGGCGTTTAGGAGGTCGCCCCGACGACGCAGCGCGGAAGCCAGGATCAGGCGCCCGCGCGGATCTCCCGGCTGCTGGCGTAGCAGGGCCGTCGCCGACCGCTCCGCGGCCGCCGGATCGGAGCCGAGGAGGGCCGCGGCGCGCTCGAAGGCGTCGGCGGCGGGTAGAAGCCGTGCACCGGCGCCAGCCTTGCTCATGGATCCAGTCTGGGCGAGACCGGGCCCGCAGGCAACGCGGGGGGCGAGCCGCTGCCTACGTCGGCGCAGGCCGCCCACGATTTAAGCGACTCCGGCGCGAGCGCTTCCTGAATATCGGCTCCGCCTCGTTCCTTCTCCCCCAAGCGCCTAGATGGAGTCCGCAGGGGAGACGAATGACGACTCGACGGGACTTCCTGACCGCGGTGGCAGCCTTCACGGGGGCGTCCGGGGCCTATACGGCGGCGCGGGCGCTCGGCCTGATGGAAGGCGAGGCCGACGGGACCTGGCG
>CAXUCS010000145.1:0-6200 GCA_964249365.1 uncultured Caulobacteraceae bacterium
GTCCTGTGCGGGCCGGTCAACGCCCGCCCGGCGGCGGAGTGTTCCACGGGCGAGCAGAAGGCCCTGATCCTGAACCTCGTGCTCGCCCAGGCGGCGCGTTTATGCCGTGCAGAATCAGCGCCGAACCCTATATTGTTGCTCGACGAAGTCGCCGCGCATCTGGATGCCGTCCGGCGTGCGGCGCTCTTCGACGAGATCACCGCGCTCGGCCTGCAGGCCTTCCTGACGGGGACCGACCGGGCGCTGTTCGAACACCGGCGCGGCTGGGCCGAGATGGTCCAGGTGGACGCCTCCCGGCTTTGGCCGACGGAAGACTGAAGGACTGGATGAGCCAAGAGCTTCCCGAGGCCCCGGCCGGGGCCGCCGAGTACGGGGCGGACTCGATCCGCGTGCTGAAGGGCCTGGACGCGGTCCGCAAGCGCCCGGGCATGTACATCGGCGACACCGATGACGGCTCTGGCCTTCACCACATGGTCTATGAGGTGGTGGACAACGCCATCGACGAGGCGCTGGCCGGCCACGCCACCCATGTGGAGGTCGTGCTGAACCCCGATGGCTCCTGCACGGTGGTGGACGACGGGCGCGGCATCCCCACCGACATCCACGCGGGCGAGGGCGTCTCGGCGGCCGAGGTCATCATGACCCAGCTCCACGCGGGCGGGAAGTTCGACCAGAACAGCTACAAGGTCTCGGGCGGCCTGCACGGGGTGGGCGTGTCGGTGGTGAACGCGCTTTCCGACTGGCTGCAGCTCAAGGTCTGGCGCGCCGGTCAGGTGCACGAGATGCGCTTCGAACGCGGCGACGCGGTCTCCTCGCTGGTCGTGACCGGCGAGGCGCCTAAGCGTCCCGCGGGTCAGAAAGGCGCCGGCCAGCCTCTGACCGGCACCAGCGTGACCTTCCTGCCGTCGCTCCGCACCGGGCCGGGCGAAGGCGAGGGGACCTTCACCGCCATCGAGTTCGACCGCAAGACGCTGGAGCATCGCCTCCGCGAGCTCGCCTTCCTGAACTCCGGCGTCACCATCCGCTTCAAGGACCTGCGGGAGGCCGAGCCCTACGAGGAGGTGATGACCTACGAGGGTGGGATCGAGGCCTTCGTGCGCCATCTCGACAAGTCCAAGGCGGCGATCCTGAGAAGCCCCGTCAGCGTTCGGGGGGCGCGCGACCGGGTGGAGGTCGATCTCGCGCTCTGGTGGAACGACAGCTACCACGAGCAGATGCTGTGCTTCACCAACAACATCCCCCAGCGGGACGGGGGCACGCACCTGGCCGCCTTCCGCGCGGCCCTGACGCGGGTGGTGGGCGGCTATGTCGAGAGTTCCGGGGCCGGCAAGCGGGAGAAGGTCAGCGTCTCGGGCGAGGACGCGCGCGAGGGGCTGACCTGCGTGCTGTCAGTGAAGCTGCCCGATCCGAAGTTCTCCTCCCAGACCAAGGACAAGCTGGTCTCCTCCGAGGTGCGCCCGGCGGTGGAGCAGCTGGTCGGCGAGGCGCTCGGCCACTGGTTCGAGGAGCACCCCAACGAAGCGAAGGTGATCGTGGCCAAGATCGTGGACGCCGCCGCGGCGCGCGAGGCGGCGCGCAAGGCCCGCGAGCTGACGCGGAGGAAGTCGGCGCTCGACATCACCAGCCTGCCGGGCAAGCTCGCCGACTGCCAGGAGCGCGACCCCGCCAAGAGCGAGCTGTTCATCGTGGAGGGCGACTCGGCCGGCGGGTCGGCGAAACAGGGGCGCAACCGCGAGAACCAGGCCATCCTGCCGCTCCGGGGCAAGGTCTTGAACGTGGAGCGCGCCCGCTTCGACAAGATGCTGTCGAGCGAGCAGATCGGCACGCTGATCACCGCGCTCGGCGCCGGGATCGGTCGCGACGACTTCGACATCAAGAAGATACGCTACCACAAGATCGTCATCATGACCGACGCCGACGTGGATGGGGCGCACATCAGGACTCTGCTCCTGACGTTCTTCTATCGCCAGATGCCGCAGGTGATCGATGAGGGCTATCTCTACATCGCCCAGCCGCCGCTCTACAAAGCCGCCAAGGGCAAGTCCTCGCGTTACCTGCGTGACGACGCGGACATGGCCGCCTTCCTGTTCGACGAGGGCACTGACGGGGCGGTGCTCGACCTGCCCGGCGGAGAGCGGCGCCTGGGGGGCGACCTTCACGCCCTGGTGCGCGACACCCAGGCGGCCAAGTCGCTGATCGACCGCCTCGCCTCCCGCGCTCCGGCCTTCGCGGTCGAGCAGGCGGCGCTGGCCGGCCTGTTCGGCGAGGGCGGCGACGCCGCCCTCGCGGCGGAGCGGCTGGACCTCTACGCTGAGGAGGGCGACGGGAGGTGGTCCGGCGAGGTGGCGCAGGGGCTGGGCGGCCACGGCTTCGGCCCTGGCGGCTACGTCTTCTCGCGCCTGCGGCGGGGGGTGTCGGAGCGGATCGTGCTGGACGACCTCCTGATCCAGTCGGCCGACGCGAGGAAGCTCGGCGAACGCGCGTTGGCGTTGGCGGCAGCCTTCCCGGAGCCCGCCACCTTCACCCGCAAGGAGGTGAGCCGCACGGTGCGCGGCCCTCTCGACCTGGTCGCCGCGGTGATGGACTCGGGCAGGAAGGGCCTGACCATCCAGCGCTACAAGGGGCTGGGCGAAATGAACGCCGAGCAGCTCTGGGAGACCACGCTGGACGAGAACGCCCGGACCCTCCTGCAGGTGAAGGTCGCCCAGGTCGACGACGCCAACGACATGTTCGCCAAGCTGATGGGCGACCTGGTCGAACCCCGGCGCGAGTTCATCCAGGAGAACGCGCTGGATGCGGAGGTGGACGTCTAGTGGGCGGCGAACCTCCACGCGTCCGAGAGCGCGGCGGGCAGGCCGTAGAGGTCCATCGCGGTGATCAGCACGGCGCTGGTCCAGCCGGCCCCAAGAAGAAGGGGTCCGTTCCGCATCCGGCCCATGACCGCCTTGCGGCTGGTGAGGTGCAGGAGCGGGAACATCGCGAACGGCAGCTGCAGCGCCAGCACGACCTGGCTGAGGACGAGAAGGTCGTTGACCCCGCCGCCGCCGCGCAGGGCGATCACCGCCACCGCCGGCGCGATGGCCAGGAGGCGGGTGACGAGCCGGCGCGCCGCAGGCGGGATGCGCAGATGTACGAACCCTTCCATCACCACCTGCCCGGCCAGCGTGCCGGTCAGGGTGGAGGATTGGCCGCTGGCTAAGAGCGCCACGGCGAACAGGAGGCTCGCCGCCCCCGCCCCGATGAGCGGCGCCAGCGTCAGGAAGGCCACGCGGATCCAGTCGGTGTCCGCGCCGAAGGCGTAGCGCACTCCGCCGACCACCGCCCCGGAACGTCCGTGAAAGGTGACCGCCGCCAGGACCAGGATGGCGGCGTTGACGAAGAAGGCGAGGCCGAGCGCCACCACCGCGTCCACCGCCGTCCAGCGCAGCGCCGTGCGGCGCGACGCCTCGTCCGGGCGAAGGTCGCGGCTCTGCACCAGGGCGGAGTGGAGGTAGAGGTTGTGGGGCATCACGGTCGCCCCGACGATGCCGACCGCCACCGTCGCCATGCCGGCCTGCCGCAGGCCGGGCCGGATCAGCGCGCCGCCGATCTCGCCGAAGTCGGGCCTGGTGTGGGGCAGGACGAACAGCTCCAGCGCGAAGCACGCCGCGATGGTCGCCACGAGCAGCAGCACCACCGCCTCGATCCAGCGCATGCCGAGCCGCTGCAGGGCGAGCAGCAGGAGCACGTCGGCCGCGGTGATCAGCACCCCGAGCAGGAGGGGAATGTGGAACAGGAGGTTGATCGCCACCGCGCTCCCCAGCACCTCCGCCAGGTCGCAGGCGCCGATCGCGACTTCCGCGAGGAGCCACTGTGGCACGCGCGTCCAGGCCGGGTACGCCTCGCGGCAGAGCTGGGCCAGGTCCTTGCCCGTGACCACGCCGAGCCTTGCGGCGATCACCTGGAGCACGATGGCCATCAGGCTGGCGGCGAGCACCACCCACATCAGGCCGTAGCGGAACTGGGCGCCGCCCTGCAGGTCCGTGGCCCAGTTGCCGGGGTCCATGTAGCCGACGCTGATCAGGAGCGCCGGACCGGCAAAGGCGCGGTACTGGGCCAGCGCGCCCGCGCCTGCCTTGGGCGTCTCCACGGAGTGGTGGACGCCTGCGAGCGAGGGAAGGGGGACTCGCGCCACCCCGTCACCGGTTCGGCGGCCACGGGTCGGGGGCGGCTTCACCGGCGCCCGCCGGTGGACGGTTCGCTGGGCGTCCTGCCGGAGTGTGGATCCATGACGGTAGGCCTCCACGCTCGATCGACCAGATCGGCCGAGCGGAGAACTTAGCCCAGGCAAAACTTCTTTGTCTTGCGCAATGTTGCGTCTCCGGACGACAATGGCCTGGGAGCCGGCGCCGTGCGCCGGGAGCAGATGACGGCCGATCCGAGCGCACTCGCCCGCCGCACCGCCGCCTTCCAGGCCGTGCGCGAGGCGCACGCCAACGAGCTGACCGAGGACTATGTCGAGCTCATCGGCGAGCTCATCGCCGAGACGGGCGAAGCCCGCCTGACCGACCTCGCCCGGTGCATGGGCGTCGCCCAGCCGACCGTCGCCAAGGTGTTGGCCCGGCTGAAGCGGCTCGGCCTGGTGGAGAGCCGGCCCTACCGCTCGCTCTTCCTCACCGCGGAGGGCGCCACAATGGCCGATCGCTCGCGCGCCCGCCACCAGGTGGTGGTCGACTTCCTCAAGGCGCTCGGGGTGAGCGCGGAGACGGCTGCGATCGATGCGGAGGGCGTGGAGCACCACGTCAGCGCCGAGACGCTCGCCGCCTTCGCGAGGGTCACGGCCGAACGGCGTCGGCGATGACGCGCGAGGTCCATATCGGCTGCGGCCTTGCCCCGGAGCCGCAAAGCGCCGAAAAGCGCATGCGGGGGGCGCCCATGGATCACGACGGTTGAGTAGATGCCCGGACTAGCTGCTCTGAACACCGCCCTGACGGGCTTCCTGATCGCCGTCTTCTCCACGCCGGGAGCGGCGCTGGGCCTCGCCGCCTGCATCCTGGCGGCGGCGGTGATCATCCTGTTCGGCGTCTACTTCACCCGGGTGACGCCCATCGGCAAGGCGGTGCAGCGGCGCATCATCGACTTCCCCCGCACCGTCTCGCCGGCCGACATCGAGGCGGTGTCCGGCATCATGGCCCGGCCGGACCGCCAGAGCTTCAATCTGGAGCGCGCCTGGGCCGGCTTCCGCTCCAGCCTGACGCTGACCCCCGCCGGCGAACTCCGCAGCGGCGCGCCCGCCTGGGTCACCTTCAACATCGTCACCTCTGAGACGGGCGTGCTCGGCTGGTGGTCCAACCTGTTCGTGGCCATCGGGCTGATCTTCACCTTCCTCGGCGTGGTCGCGGCGCTGAGCGAGGCCACCAGCGTGCTCAGCCAGAAGGGCGCCTCCACCGCGACCATGCAGTTGGCCCTGTCCGGCCTCCTCACCATCACCGCCACCAAGTTCTGGACCTCCATCGCGGGCATCTTCGCCTCCGTGATCCTGCGCATCTTCGAGCGGCGCTGGGCGGCCCGCATCGACGAGGCGGTGGAGGACCTCTGCGAGATCATCGACGCGCGCATCCCCCCGGTCTCGCCCGGCATGCTGGCCGGCGAGCAGCTGAACGAGATGAAGCGCCAGACCGAGCTCCTGGCCTCCATCTCCACCGCGCTCACGCGCCAGCGCGCGGCCTGAGGCGCCAAGCCCCATGAGCGCCATCGCCACCATCCGCCGCCGCCAGCGCGGCGAGCACGAAGAGAGCTACTTCGTTTCCATGACCGACATGATGGTCGGCCTGGTCTTCGTGCTGGTCGTCATGCTGATCTACTACGCCCTGCAGTACAAGACGACGACCAACGAGCTGACCGACACCAAGATCCAGCGCGCCAAGGTGCTGCAGGACATTCAGGAGAAGCTGCACAGGCAGAACGTCAACGTCACGATCGACACCGACAGCGGCGTGCTGCGCCTGCCGGAGGACGTGCTGTTCGACAAGGGCAGCGACCAGGTCAAGCCCGGCGGCCAGGAGGTGCTGAAGAAGGTCGGCCTGGCCATCCAGGCGGAGGCCCCGTGCTACACCGCCGCCACCGCGCCGCCCGGCTGCCCCGTCACCAAGAGCGGGCTGGAGTCCGTATTCGTCGAAGGCCATACCGACTCAGACCAGCTGAGGGGCCCGCGCGACAAC
>CAXUCS010000146.1:0-3842 GCA_964249365.1 uncultured Caulobacteraceae bacterium
TCGTAGGCGCCCGTCAGCGCGAGCTCCCGGCCCTGGCTTGCGACCTCCGGGGACGTTACCCAGACGATATGGAAGCGGGAGACTGCACGAGGCGCGCCCAGTTCGTCGCCCGCGTGGCCTTCACCCGTCTCTCGCATCGGGAGCTCACATTGACCGCCTCGTTCACCCGGCCGTCCCGCCCCAGGCGGGGCGTCGCTCTTGCGCTCACCCTTCCCCTGATGGGGTGCGGGGGCGGCCACGGCGCGACCTCCGTCGTAGCCAGCGCGCCGAAGTCGATTTCGGCCTTCACCGTCAGCTCCGACGAACAGGCCGTCATCCCGCCGGGTACGCCGTTCGGGTCGGACATACCGGACGAGCACCTGTCGTTCCTGCGTCAGACGGACGGAAGCTTTCGGTTGTGGGTGACGGGGAGCGCGCGAACCTACGGCCTTGCGACTCCTGACCTGGTCTCCCTCACGTCGTTGGCGACGTCAGGAGGCACGCCGGTCGGCGTCCTGCTGCCCTCCGGGCCAGGAACCACAGCCTTCGATGCGGACTACGCCGGCGCGGGCAGCGTGTTTCCGGCGGCCAACGGCTCGGATCTGCTTATGATCTACCATGCCGAGAACCACCTCTTCAACGGCGTGCTCTCCCCGGGCCAGCCCTTCTATGCCGCCATAGGCCTTGCGCGTTCCAGCGACGGGGGCGTGACCTGGACACGAGAAGGGCAGATCATCGGCGCCCACGACCCCCAGTCGCCGACCCAGACGACCGGCGGCGCGGGAGCGTCCACGCCATCCGCCATCGAGGCCGGCGGCTACATCTACGTCGTTTACCGCGAGATCGACCCGCAGAGCGCGGCCTCCGGCTTTGCGATCGCCCGCGCCCCGATCTCCAGCGATGGCGCGCCGGGGAGCTGGCTGAAGTACAGCGCCGGCGCCTTCAACACGCCAGGCCTGGGCGGCGTTTTCACTCCGCTGAACATCGTACTCGACCCGACCGCGCCCGGCGACATGCGACAGCCTCAAGTGTCGTTCAACACCGACCTGAACCAGTTCCTCATGACCTGCGTGGGCAACGGCGGCGTCTACGCCCTGACCTCCACCGACCTGATCCACTGGACGCCGGGGACGGTCATCCTTCTAGCCCCGGTTCCGGACGCGACGGTCGATACGAAGACCATGCCGTTCAACTGGTACCCCACGATCGTGAGTACAGGCGGGCCCTCTGACCAGAAGTCAGGGCAGACCGGCTATCTGTACTATGCCAAAGGCAGCGGCGACGGCAATCAACATTACATGTATCGCCGAGCGTTCAGCATCTCTGCACAATGACCAAGCCGCAGGTCAGGCGCCCTGCCCCCTCGCAGGCCGGCGAGCGGACCTGCCCCGCTCGCAGGGGAGGAACGAGCCTCCATCTTGCGTTTCAGCCCTGACATAAGCCAAGCTCCTCGCCGGGGACTTCGGGGCGGGTTGATGCGCGACATGATCAGGCGGCTCGGGGCGGCGGCGCTCATTGCGGCGGTCAGTCAGGGCGCTCACGCCCAGCCCCGCAAGCTCGTCCGATCCGCCGACGACCTGCCGCGCGCGACCTACCGCGTGCCGGGCGGCGTCGCCGAGGTGCTGACCTCCAGTCCCGAACGGTTCGAGGCCTTCGCCCAGCCCGTGGTCGTCGACATCGAACGACTGATGGCCGCCTACGACATCACCGACAAATCAACGCTCCGCACCATGCTGAAGGCAAGGCTCGGCGCCGAGATCGCCTCCGGCCACGACGACCAGGCCGCGCTCGACACCGTGTCAGCCATCGCCGACCAGCAGGACAAGCTGGAGGCCAAGCTGAACGGCGGTCTCGTCTACCGCGCCTTTCTGGAGGCGCGGCTGGCCGGCCGTGAGGCGCCCGGCGTCTGCCCGGCCGGCTTCGGGGCGACCTATGCGCGCCACCTGCAGGCGCTGCCCTGGAGCGTGGTGGGGATCAACATCAAGCTCCAGAAGGGTCTGGCCCAGGTCGCGACGCCCGCCTTCATCACCGGCTTCGCCTCGGACCTCCAGCCGACGCTCGACCGGGCGCACGCACTCGGCAGCGAGGGCGCCTGGAAACTGATCGGCACGCGCGCCGACATGGACGTCATCCCGCCCTGCCGGACCGAGATCGGTCGCGTATTGACCGCCTACATCGCCGCGCACGAGGTCAAGAAGCCGGACATCTGGACGGCCCGCGCCGTCGACCTTTCCGGCCGGAAGGGGCTGACGCCGGTGAAGGTGGCGATCTGGGACTCCGGCTTCGACCGCAGCCTCTTCCCCGGGCAGCTCATGAGGGGGCCGGACGGCCGGCCGGTGCGCGGGCCCGCCTTCGACGTGGTGGCCAACCCGGCGAGTTACGACCTCATACCGCTGACGCCCGAGCAGACGCGCCTCTACCCGTCCGTGGTCGCCGACGAACAGGGCGTCTCGGACCTGCAGAACGGGATCGACAGCCCCGCCGCCGACGCCTTCCGCAGGAAGGTCGCGGCCATGAACCCCGCCCAGGCGCAGGCCTTCTTCGAACTCGTGTCGGAGATCGGCGGCTATGCTCACGGCACCCACGTCACAGGCATCGCGGCGCGCGGCAATCCGGCGATCCGACTGACCTCCGCGGTCATGACCTACGACAACAAGCCGGTCCCGACCCCGCCCACCGACGAGATCCAGGCGCGGCTGCGGGCCTCCTACGTCACCGTCGGCCGCTGGTTCGAGGGGCACGGGGTGCGGGTCGTGAACATGAGCTTCGGCGTGCGCCCGGCCGACTACGAGAGCGTCCTTGAGAAGAACGGCGTCGGCAGGACGGCCGAGGAGCGGAAGAAGCTGGCCCGCCACTATTTCGAGTATGAGTGCGAAGGCTTCCTCGCCGCGTTCAGGGCCGCGCCACACGTGCTCTTCGTCGCCTCGGCGATGAACAACGACGCCGACACCGCCTTCGACGAGACCGTGCCGTCCTCGCTGGCGCTGCCGAACCTGATCACGGTGGGCGCCGTGGACCAGGCGGGCGGCCGCACGAGCTTCACCAGCACGGGCAAGACCGTGCGCGTCTACGCCAGCGGCTACAACGTGGAGAGCGTGGTGCCGGGCGGCGCCCATGTGCAGGAGAGCGGCACCTCCATGGCCGCCCCCCAGGTCACCAACCTTGCCGCCAAGCTGATGGCCCTCGACCCCGGCCTGACGCCCGAGCAGACCATCGCTCTGATCGTACAGACCTGCGACCCAGGCGACGAACCCGGCATCCGGCTGATCAACCCCAAGAGCGCCACCGCGGCGGTTGTCGAGCGGCAAGCGACGGTCGCGGCGCCCGGGAAATAGCTGACGGCCGAAAGCGCGCGCTCGCCGTCAACTTCGCCACGGCCGGGGCGGCCGCGGAGAGTCGTGCTCCTGGAGGGAAGGCTTGTGGCGGCTCAAGGCGCATCCGGAGCTCGCTCGCCCTCTTCTCAAGCCAGCGGCGGGGCGAAGATCAGCACCTCAGTTCGTCAGTTGCTCGATGAGCGCACGCAGACTCGCGGACGGTAGTCGGCTGCTTGGATGATAGAGGAAGAAGCCGAACAGGGGCGGACACCAGTCCTCCAGCACGCGCACGAGCCGGCCGGTCACGATATCTTCCAGGACGTCCTCCTCCGCCACCATGGCCACCCCAGCTCCGCCGAGCGCCGCCGCACGGATCAGCGCCTCGGAGTTGAGGATGAGCGGCCCCTCGCAGGCGACCTCCAGCCGTTCAGGGCCTCGGGCGAAGCGCCAGCGGTAGAGCCCGCGCCCGGGCGCGTAGCGGCGGTTGATGCAGCGGTGGTGGCGCAGTTCGCGTGGCGTCGCCGGGGTGGTGTGTGCCGCCCAATAGCC
>CAXUCS010000146.1:3852-6177 GCA_964249365.1 uncultured Caulobacteraceae bacterium
GGGGGGGGGGGGTGGCCCCCCCCCCCCCGCCCCCCCCCCCCACGACCGCCGCGCGCCCGTCCGGGCTGATCCGGACCGCGGTCATGCCCTCGCCGACGCTTTCGCCGAGCCGGACACCCGCGTCGTACTCCTCGCGCACGATGTCCACGAGTCCGTCGTCCACGCTGACCTCCAGCACCACCTCCGGGCAGGCCTGGGCGAAGGCGCCGAGCCTTGGCCCCAGCACGCGGGCCGCACCCTGGGGCGCGCTCAAGCGGACGGTCCCATGCGGCTGCGACCGGTGGAGCAAAACAGCATCGGCAGCCGTCGCCAGCGTCGACAGCGCCGGGCCGATCTCGGCCAGCAGCGCCTCGCCGGCCGCCGTGGGCGCGACGCTTCGCGTGGTGCGGGCCAGGAGACGCACGCCCAGCCGCTCCTCCAGCGCGCGCACCGAGTGGCTGAGGGTGGAAGGCTTCAGGTTCAGCTCGGAGGCGGCGCGGCGGAAGCTCGCCGCCCGCGCGACGGCGGCGAACTCGCCATACTGGCCGGGTCGGATCATTGCTGGCCCTGCGCCACTTCAGTGTCGTGCACACAGCCGCTTATCCGGCGCGATCGGCGGGGCCAAGTCGAGCGTCATGCAGGCTCCATTCCCGATCCACGCCGACCGCCCCGCTCAAGGCTTCGCCGCAATGGAGCGCGGAGGCGCGCTCGTCCCATTCGGCTTCACCCGACGCGCGCCGAGACCCGGCGACGTGGCGCTGCAGGTGATGTTCTGCGGCGTCTGCCACACCGACCTGCATATGATCGGCAAATGGGGGCAGGCCTTCCCCATGGTACCCGGCCACGAGATGGTCGGGCGCGTCACCGAGGTCGGCGCCGAGGTGGACGATGTCCAGGCGGGCGACCTGGTCGCCGTCTCGGTCATCGTGGACAGCTGCCGCGAGTGCCGCCCCTGCCTGGCGCACGACGAGACCTACTGCGAGGCGGGCCCGACCGCGACCTACGACGGCGTGGACCGGATCGACGGCAGCCGCACCCGGGGCGGTTACGCCGACACCTACGTGGCCGACCGGCGCTTCGTCCACCGCCTGCCGGCCGGGCTGGACCCCGCACGCGCGGCGCCGCTGCTCTGCGCCGGCGTCACCAGCTTTGCGCCCATGCGCCACTGGGGCGTGGGTCCCGGCAAGGTGGTGGGCGTGGTGGGGATCGGCGGCCTCGGCCACCTCGGGGTCAGGTTCGCCCGCGCCATGGGGGCGGAGGTGGTCGCCTTCACCACCTCGGCAGCGAAGGCGAAGGACGCCCTGGCGCTCGGCGCGCAGGAGGTGGTGGTCTCCACCGACGCCGAGGCGATGGCGCGCCAGCGCTTCCGCTTCGACTTCATCCTGGACACGGTGTCGGCCACCCACGAGCTTGACCCCTACCTAGCCGCCCTCCACTACAACGGCGTGCTGTGCGCGGTCGGCATCCCGGACGCTCTCACGCCTTCACCGTTCCTGCTCTCCGCCGGCCGCCGCAGCCTCGCCGGGTCTGGCGCGGGGGGCACCCGCGAGATCGGGGAGATGCTGGCCTTCTGCGCCGAGCACAACGTGCTCGCCGACATCGAGCTGGTCGGCACGGGCCAGATCAACGCGGCCCTGGACCGCCTCCGCCGCAACGACGTCCGCTTCCGCTTCGTCATCGACCTCGCGCGCGAACACATCTGAGCGCGTGAAGCCGCCTCGCCTCCAGCGTTGCGGCCGTCACCCCTGCCGCCCCAGGAGGCGGTGCAGTCCGGCCTGCAGGTCGGCGGCGAAGCGTGTGGCGAGCGCGCCGGGGATGGCGTCAAAGCCGTGCACGCCGCCGGGGTAGACGTGCAGCTCCACTCCCACGCCGGCCCGGACGAGGCGCAGCGCATAGGCGACATCCTCCTCCAGGAAGAGGTCGAGCGAGCCCACGGCGATGAAGGCCGGCGGCAGGTCCTCCAGCGAAACCGCCAGCGCCGGGCCGAAGTGGCCGATGCGCTCCGCCGGGATGGGGGCGTCTCCGCGCAGGGCCGCCCAGCCGAAGCGGTTCGCCGCCCGGGTCCACATGAACTCTCCCGTGGTCGGATTGTCGACCGGAGCGTCGGGCGAGCCCGTGCGGGGGTCCAGCATGGGGTAGACCAGCATCTGGCCCGCAAGCCTCGGGCGTCCGCGGTCGCGGGCCAGGAGCGCCAGGGCGGCGGCCAGCGCGCCCCCGGCGCTGTGTCCCATCACCACGATCCGCGCCGGGTCGACACCGAGCGACCCGGCCTTGCCGGCCAGCCACTCCAGCGCGGCGTAGGCGTCGTCCAGCACAACGCGCACGCGCGCGGCCAGCCTCGGATGC